>NZ_JANPLS010000159.1:0-21895 GCF_031422475.1 Chamaesiphon sp. VAR_48_metabat_403 | reverse complement strand
CACAAAAAGTTGACTCAAGTAAATTTATTTCAAATCGGTCTATTACATCTTGCAAAGAAAAGTTGTTGTAAGCCATAATATTGAATGTTTGTATAGGTCATAGATTATTTATATCTATTGCTATCTGCTTTGACGATCGATAAGTAGTTGTTGCTCTAAAGCTTGCAAACTATAGTTGTTTTTCCATCGATTGCAATCTTTTAGAGACTTACTAAATCTCATCTGGGCTGCTTGCTTGGTTTTTTCCGCAGATTCATCTATCCATTTGTTCTGGTGCCAGAATGGAGATTCTGGCACCCACTTCGCATCTAACAATGAAGATAAAAGTAATGGTTCTTGCTGAATAAGTTCTAGTGTTGAAATAGATATTCGCTTAATCTGACATGTAATGCTCATACATTTTTCTCAATTCGATTACCCCCGATACCAAGTGCTAGGAACGCCAGCTTTATCGATGACCACGATCTTTTCTTCTGTTAATTGAGCGCGGATGCGATCGCTTGTTGCAAAGTCTTTATTTGCTCTGGCAATTTGACGTTCGGTTAGTAATGATTCGATTTCTGCATCGCTCAAACCACTTACTTGTACTTTCAATTCATCGGGATTAACTTCCAAACCTAACACTCCTGCTAATTCTATTAATGTTTGCCATTTGTCTTTGAGCAGAACTGGATCTGCTGTTTGTTCGCTGTCGTGGGCGATAATATTCCCGACTTTTCGCAATTCTTTAGCGAGTTCAAATACTACCACTAAACCTTCGGCAAAGTTGAAATCGTCGTCTGCTGCGGTGCGAAATCTGTTTACTTCATCGGTAGTAGTGGCTGAAGCATCCGTGCGAATCGGATCGAGATTATCCCAGCCTAATTTTTCGCCAAATTCATAACCGAACAACATGCCATCTTTAATTGTCTGCCAACTTTGTCCGGCGGCGGTAATTGAGGCATCGCTAAAATCCATCGGCTTGCGATATTGAGCGGTGAGAACGAATAATCGCACCGTCATCGGATCGATGGGTTGGTTATTGCTATCGCGATAATCGTCTAATAATTTGCGGATCGTGATAAAGTTGCCCAATGATTTGGACATTTTTTCACCGCTGAGTTTAACCATTCCATTGTGCATCCAATAGGTGGATAGTGGCCTGCGATCGTGAGCGCATTCGGATTGAGCGATTTCATTCTCGTGGTGGGGGAAAACTAAATCGCCGCCACCGCAATGGATATCGATGGTGTCGCCCAACTGCTTTTGGATCATCGCAGAGCATTCTATATGCCAGCCCGGTCGTCCATTTCCCCACGGAGACTCCCAGGATGGTTCGCCCGGTTTTGCTGCCTTCCAGAGGGCAAAATCGAAGGGATCTTCTTTTTTAATTTGGTCGGGATCTGCGGCTTCGATGCGTTCGCCAGCACCCGCGCGGAGATCTTCGAGGTTGCGTTTGGAGAGTTTGCCATATTCGTCAAATCTCCGCACGCGGAAGTAAACATCGCCGTCTACTGCGTAGGCGAAGCCTTTGGTTTCGAGATCGGCGATTAAGTCTTGAATCTCTTGGATGTGTTTGGTAGCCAGGGGATAGCTATCGGCATCGCGGACGTTGAGACGGTGGAGATCTTCAAAATAGGCGGCGGTATATTTTTCGGCGACTGCTGTCATCGAACTCTGTTCGAGATCGGCGCGTTTGAGAATCTTGTCGTCGATATCGGTGAAGTTTTGGACGTATTCAACAGCATAGCCGCGCCATTGTAAATAGCGACGGACGGTATCCCACACAATATACGATCGAGCGTGACCGAGATGGCAGTAGTCGTATACAGTCACCCCGCAGCAGTACATTTTCACCTGGTTGGGTGTCAAGGTTTGGAACGGCTCTTTAGTTCTGGTGAGGGTGTTGTATATGGTTAGAGACATGGTGATGACGCGATTTTGGCTGGAGGGGTTGGACTTTAGGCTTTAGGTATTAGGCTTTAGGGAATTTAGACTCTCAAATAAAGGTTAAAATGACTAGTGAATCGTCGGAGCAGGACAATCGCTCTATTCTAAGTTTGCCATCGATTGACTGCGAATTTCTGTATCATCCCACCGTGTATTTTTATGACATCAACTACGATCGCCCCAACTCTCGAAATCATTGACGTAGACCAGAAATTAGTACCTGTCACGATTATTACGGGTTTCCTCGGTAGTGGGAAGACTACTCTCCTCAATCATATCTTGCAAAACCAGCAAGGTATCAAAACGGCGGTACTCGTGAATGAATTTGGCGAAATCGGTATCGATAACGATCTGATTGTCGCGACTGGTGAGGATATGGTGGAATTAAATAATGGTTGTATTTGCTGTACGATTAACGAAGATTTGGTGAATGCAGTCCATAAAGTATTGGCTCGATCGGAACAAATCGATTATTTAGTTGTCGAGACTACTGGTTTAGCCGATCCGCTACCCGTCGCACTCACATTTTTAGGTACGGAATTGCGCGATGTAACTCGACTCGATTCGATTATTACTTTAGTCGATGCCGAAAATTTTAGTTTAGATTTATTTAATAGCGAAGCCGCTCAAAGTCAGATTACTTATGGCGATATCATTTTACTAAATAAGATCGATCTCGTCGATGAAGCTGATGTAGATTTATTAGAAGTTCGCATCCGCGACATGAAAGAAGGTGCGAGAATCATTCGGACGAAAAAATCGCAAGTATCGTTACCGATGATTCTGAGCGTGGGTTTATTTGAGTCGGATAAGTACTTAGACGAGCCAGCCACTCACAACCATTCGCATGACCATCACGACCATGCACATGCAGAGCATGAAGACCATAGTAATTGCGACCACGACCATAATAAGTGCGAACACGACCATTCACACGACCATCACGACCATTCTCATCACTTAGAAAATGATGGTTTTACTTCATTATCTTTTGTAAGCGATCGACCATTTTTACTCCGAAAATTTCAGCACTTTTTAGACAATCAATTGACTGTCAATATCTTCCGCGCTAAAGGATTTTTATGGTTCGATGAAAGCGATAAATGTCATGTGTTCCACCTGTGTGGCAAACGGTTCTCGATCGATGACGACCAGTGGAAAGGTCAGCCTCAGACTAAGTTTGTAATTATCGGTCAAGATCTCGATCGGGACAAAATCATCAAACAATTAGAAAATTGCTTGACTACTAGTAAGGTAACTGCGGGGAAAGGTTTCGGCAAATAAAATCTCGTTTAAGTCAGATTAATTTAGTTGCGATCGATTAGGCTTTGCCTGCGTGACAAAGTTGGGTAAAACGAAGCCAATCGATCGAATTAATTGTTTAGTTATTGCTCTTCCGAGTGGGAATCTGCCGAGATTTAAGCTTACCAAAATTGAGTTCTCAGACATCCTCTCAATCGCAGGTATCCTTACTATTCAAAAAATCAGCGCGTGCGGCTTGATTCGTCGCTAATAAATCCTGAATTTCCGTCCATTCTCGCGATTCGATCGAGCCAATAAGATCGTCCAATCGATCGCGATATTGATATAAAGATTGCAATAAAGCATCCTGATTGTATTGTGCCATCATCATCCCCATTTCGGGATTGCCAGCACCCACCCGACTGGTATCTTTAAAGCCCGTACTGGCAAACTTTTTCGCAAAATCGAGAATTAAGGGATCTTCTTCACCCAAACAAGCACTCATCAAACTCGCACTCACCATCACAGGTAAATGCGAAATCCATGCCACGGATCGATCGTGTCGATCGGGAGTTGTATGATAGACAATAGCTTGGAGCGATCTCACTAACTTATCCACGCTCGACAGGGCGGAGGGCGCAGTTTCAGCCGTCGGGGTCAAAACATAAGGTCGATTGGCAAACAGACCCTTTTCAAAGGCACCTACCCCGCTCTGAGAGTTGCCAGCCATTGGGTGTCCACCCACAAAATTAGCCCATAATGCCGTCGCCCGATCGACAATTTCGCCTTTAACAGAACCAGCATCAGTAATAATTGTCTGCGGATCGAGATGGGGTGTCAATAATTCGATCGTCGGCAGAATTGCCGCAATTGGCGTGCAGATAAAAATAATTTCGGTATCGGCTAGACTCGCCAAATCGCTACTAGTGCGATCGCAAATCCCCTCCCGTTTGGCAATTGCACAAGTTTCCTGCTGACGGCTCACACCCACAACCTGATGTCCGAGTTGGCGCAAATCCCATCCTAACGATGCGCCAATGAGTCCGATCCCGACGATCCCGATCTTCACAGTTGTCTGTTCTGTTATTAATTACTCGTTCTATTGTGCCATGCCGATGTCAGTCGATCTCGATGATGCTCGGTAGAGTCACAGCTTACACCAGCAACAGCGGCAGGAACAGACTCACAATCGGTATTCGATCTACTATCCAAAATAGTAGTTACATATTATTGCAAGCTGCGATCGGACTAAAAATGGGATTTGATGCGATCTAACACTTAGGAATTTTCAAGCCCAAATTGCCATGAAAATCTTGCTGAACCTTATGCGTCAATTGCTTAGAGACGCGGTTGACAATTTGCTTTAAGAGTTTATCGCCCGTACCCTGAATCACACCAGTGGGTAACTTGTAGATAAACTTAGGAAACTGAATGTAGATATGTAAATCGAGATCCCACTCGACCTTCGTACCCAAGGTATCGCCATCTACGGTCTCTACCAGGCGCATCTGAGCATTAAAACTCACATCATAACCTGGAGCGGTATAATCGGGGATAGCGATGGTTTTGATGCGATATACGCCACTATCTTGGGGCAATAACTCCAAGCCGATTTTGGGTTCGACTGTATAGCCAAACGAACCAAATTTACCGATCGTCAGTGCATAACCATTTTTACCCACCGGGCTGGCTGTCATTGGATGAGCGCAGCGTGTAAACCAGCCCTGATGGGCATCGAGGTATTTCGCAACTGTTTTGACATCTGCCCCCATCAGCATGGCATCGGTGAAGCGATAGCTAAAACAAAAGGGTTGGAGTTGCTTCAGATCGGCTGACACTAGATCTTGCTGTTCTAATTCAGGATTCATCACGATCGAATTCTGTTTTTCGGTGGTTTTTTCTAGTGTTGTTACTGGCATCCCGCTTCTATCCTGTTGATGTGCTGATTGTATGGTGTTGGTAGAAATGCACTGACTCCCCAGATTTATTTACAAGCTTTAGCTAGTGAAAACCGGAAATTTTGAGTAAGTCGTCGATCGAGATTTAGATGCGATTGGATTATTTGCCGTCTTGTAGGTGTCGATTCGGACGCTCCCCCTGGGATTTGCTGACGGTAGATGCCCATTTAATTGTTTCTGTCTCTAACATAAGAAGTAGGGAATCTCAATTTTTAGTTTATTGTAACAAAAACTTAATGAAAGCATTTGTAGCCGGAGCGACAGGGGAAACTGGACGACGGATCGTCCAAGAGTTAGTCAATCGAGGGATTCCAGTCCGAGCGATGGTCAGAGATCTTGCCAAGGCACGAGCAATTTTACCAGCAGAGGTAGAATTAGTGACGGGGAATGTGCTCGATCGCGGTAGTATTAGTGAAGCAATTGGCGAGAGTACGGTAATTCTCTGCGCCACGGGAGCCAAACCGAGTTTCGATCCAACTGGCCCTTATCAGGTAGATTATGAAGGCACTAAAAACCTGGTAGAGGCTGCTAAGTCTCACAATATCGAGCAGTTTGTATTTGTGTCATCGCTGTGCGTATCGAATTTCTTTCATCCACTCAATCTGTTTTGGTTGATTTTGTGGTGGAAGCAACAAGCCGAACAGTATCTCAAAACTAGCGGACTCAATTATACGATCGTGCGTCCAGGCGGACTCAAAAATGAAGATAATACAAACCCGATTGTGATGTCGGGAGCGGATACCCTCTTTGATGGTAGTATACCTAGACAAAAGGTAGCCCTGGTGTGCGTTGAGTCACTCACTAGTCCGCAAGCCCGAAATAAAGTCCTAGAAATCGTCAGTTCGCCTACCGCCATATCAAAAAGTTGGGAAGATCTCTTCTCGGCGGTGTAGTTATGTGGGGTAGGTAGCAGGTATCCTCAAAAATTCCGACTACTCTATCCCTGCTGTCGATATTCTCCGATTCTTCCCCCACCATAATGGATTTAATCAAACCCAAGCCTTATAAAACGATCGGCATGGCGATCGGCGGTATAGTTGCATTGTGCCTAGTATTACTATTCAGACAAACATTGCGTTCGCCCAAGGGGAGTCCTACCTTTGAGACAACGCGAAATCCACCGTTGGTAATGACAGGCGGCGATCCTTACATTCGGGCATTAATGCGGATGATTTCGGCTAGTGAAGCCAGCGATCGTCGGCCTTATTCGGTAATATATGGTGGGAGTTATGCTAAAAGTCTCGATCGTCATCCCGAAAAGTGCGTGCGGATCGCCAATGGGCCGAATATTAATAATTGTTCCACAGCAGCGGGACGCTATCAGATGATTAATACCACTTGGGCAGCAATGTCTAAGAAATATCATCCCCAACCGGATTGTGTGTTGTACTTTTTTCAGTGTACTTATAGTTTCGAGCCTGAGTACCAAGATGCAGTGGTTCATGCTTGGCTTAGTGACGAACAATTCTGGAAAATGAATATTCCCCAGACATTAAAAAATGGCGATTTGGAGAAGGTCAGAAAGCGGTTGTCGAGTACCTGGACGAGTTTGGGCTATGGGATTGAGACTAATACGGTGACACCTAAATTAGCTGGTATTTATCAGAAGATATTGAAGGAAGAGCTGGACTAAGATTAGTATGATTAAGATGATGGACTATGATTCTATCTGTTGGTTCGTTCGTAGTCCATTATCTCGATCGCCCAGTTCAAAGCCACACAATTAACCTAATCAAAATCTATTGTCTCGATCGTAGTCAATCACCCTAATCATGCAAATCATAGTAAATCATAGTCCGTCAGTGGACATCATTTGCTCGACAAAGTTAGTATAAACTTCACCCTTAATAAAATCGGGATGTTCGAGAATGCGTTGGTGGAAATTAATCGTCGTCGGTACGCCCGTAATTGCATACTCCCGCAACGCCCGACGCATCCGTCGAATTGCCGTATCTCGATCGACTCCCCAGACGATTAATTTGCCAATCAGAGAGTCGTAAAAGGGGGGAATCTCGTAATCGGTATACACATGAGAATCGATCCGCACTCCTGGGCCACCTGGAGCCAAATAGCCAGTAATTTTACCAGGGCATGGGCGGAAGTTATGGTCGGGATCCTCGGCGTTGACGCGACATTCGATCGAATGACCTTTTAATACTACTTGTTCTTGCGTGAAGGAAAGTTTTTCACCTTGGGCGACGCGAATTTGCTCGGCGATTAAATCTAGTCCGGTAATCATTTCGGTGACGGGATGTTCGACTTGAATCCGGGTATTCATTTCCATAAAGTAGAAATCCCCATGTTTATCGAGCAGAAATTCTACAGTGCCCACACCAGCATAATCGATCGATTTAGCTGCGGCGATCGCGGCGGCACCCATTTTCTGGCGAAGTTCGGGGGTTAAGGCGGGGCTGGGAGCTTCTTCTAGCAGCTTTTGATGGCGGCGTTGAATCGAGCAATCGCGTTCGCCCAGATAAACGACGTTTCCATAATTGTCGGCGAGAATCTGAAATTCGATATGGCGGGGACATTCGATAAATTTTTCGACGTATACGCCACCATTGCCGAATGCGGCTTCTGCTTCGCCCTGTGCGGCGTGATAGAGCCGTACTAAGTCTGCTTCTTCCCGTACCAGTCGCATTCCTCTTCCGCCGCCGCCAGCGGTAGCTTTAAGCATGACTGGGTAACCGATTTCAACCGCAATTTTGAGTGCTTCTTCCGCATCGGCTAATAATCCATCGCTACCGGGTACCGTCGGAACTCCGACTCGTTTCATCGTATCCTTGGCGGTAGATTTGTCCCCCATCGCCCGCATGGCGGCTGGGGAGGGGCCGATAAAGGTCAGATGATGATCGGCACAGATTTCGGCGAATCGGGCGTTTTCCGCCAGAAATCCATAGCCGGGATGAATGGCTGTCGCATTCCGCGTCAGGGCGGCGGATATAATATTGGGGATATTTAAATAACTCTTACTCCCGATTGGTTCGCCGATACACACGGCTTCATCTGCTAATTGGACGTGCAGGGCTTTGCGATCGATCGTTGAATGCACGGCAACTGTACCAATCCCCATCTCGCCACAGGTCCGAATAATTCTCAGAGCGATTTCGCCCCGATTGGCAATTAAGATTTTAGAAAATGACATTACGATTAAGGTTTCCTAACTTTTAGAGATTGGGGATTGTCAAATCGCCGCTTGCACCAGTTTAGTCAATATTGGGATCGGGGGATAGGGGGGTTGGGGATAGGACGAGGGAAATTTGGATTGCTCCTAAACTTGATGGAAACTTTAGCTCGTAATTAGGACGATGCGATCGAATAAATCAGGCGATCGGATTTTTACTTGCGAAGGAAATGATATTGCCTAAGTGAAAATATTTAGGGGCTGACTTTTTAAACACCATCCGGCACTTTTGACGAAAATACTACGCAAACACCGAAAAATGATGTAATTACCCAAAATTTGGGAATCCTAGGCTTAGTCTCGCTCGAAATTTTGACTACCCCTCAATTACTTAGGCTCAAAAACAAGAAGATCCACAACCAAACTAGATCGACACTTCTAGCGATTCAGCCTCTTTTTGGCGTTGGTGAAGCCGCTAATTTACATCACAACATTTTATCCATGGCTGTTTGGAAACCCTCAAAAAAATTGACAGACTCAGTTGTCACCAGGATCGCAGAAAGCCATACCCGATCGCTCACGACGAATACACTTGGGAACATGGCGATTCGGATTTCAGCGGTGGTGCTGATTGGATCGGGAGTTAGCTATCTGCATCTGATGTCCCAGTTGGCGGCAGATACCCAGACGAAACTCACTAAATATATTACCGAGCGTGGTAAACGAGAGGAGGCGATTTTTGTCTTAGCGGAGGACAATCATGCCTTGTTACGTCGAGATTTTCTCAAGCAATTTACCGCCACTAACTCTATCAATTGGCAGGAACGCTTCAATCAACGGTTTGTGAAGTGGTCGGATGGCACAGTCCGGAATGTGCCCCAGGGCACTCGTCCGCAAGACTTTAATACCGAACTTTATCCGACCACATTTGTCGGACGCGGTGTCAAGATCGATCTTGACTTCCAAAAGCGGCTGGTTTTGTCCGACGAGTTTGTGGAAAAATATGCAGCGGGTTGGCGAAATCGCTTTTTGGACACTTATATTAGCTTGCCAGAGGGGGCAAATATCGTCCTCTGGCCCGGTGTAGCCTGGGGAATTGAAGCTAAAGCAGATTTAGATATTAAGGCTGAAGAGTGGGTATATCTGGGCACTCACGCTCACAATCCCGATCGCAAAACCCTCTGGACAGGGGTTTACGCCGATCCGGTTTCCAAAGACTGGATGATTTCAGCGGAAACACCGATCGATGATGCCCAAGGTCGTCATCTAGGGACGATCGGCCATGATATTATCCTCAACGATCTGCTCAAACGCACGCTCGCCGATCGATTAGAGGGAACTTATAATCTAATTGTGCGCGCAGATGGGCAGTTAATTGCCCATCCAGAATTAATGGAGCGGATTCAAGCAGCCGCCGGAAAACTCAACGTTAAAACCGCCAATAACCCACATCTGCACCGGATTTTTGACATTGCCCGCAGTAGTCAACAGGAAGATTGTGTGATGTACAATCGTGAAGATCGGGAATATCTCGCCATTGCCAAACTCAAAGGAGCAGACTGGTATCTGATTAATGTCTATCCTGAGTCTTTATTGCAAGAACGCGCCTGGAGTCTGAGCAAATTTGTGTTGGGATTGGGACTAGTCTCGTTATTAGTCGAACTGATCCTCTTATTTATCGTATTGCGTCAAAAAATTGCCATCCCCCTTCAGAATCTGCTGAGTGCCACCCAGAAGTTAGCAACAGGAGACTTTGATGTCAAACTTGATTCCCAGCGACAGGATGAATTAGGCAAACTAGCTAGTGCTTTCACCCACATGACTCATCAATTGCAGGAATCCTTTCATACTCTAGAACACCGGGTAGAAAGTCGCACAGCCGAACTGCACCAAGCCAAACTACTGGCTGACGGGGCAAATCAAGCCAAAAGTGAATTTTTGGCGAATATGAGTCATGAACTGCGTACTCCCCTCAATGGCATCTTAGGTTATACCCAAATCCTCAATCGGTCGATCGCGCTTTCTGGCAGAGAAAAGCATGGCGTTAATATCATTCATCAGTGCGGCAATCATCTCCTCACCCTGATCGATGATATTTTGGACATTGCCAAAATCGAAGCTCGCAAACTCGAACTCTTCCCCCAATCAGTTCACCTGTCTTCTTTCTTGCAAGATGTCGTAGATATCTGTCGGATTCGAGCCGATCGCCAGGGGATTGAATTTATGTTCCAGCCAGATCCCAATTTACCCACCAGTATTGTCACTGATGAAAAACGCCTCCGGCAAGTCCTGATCAACCTGCTGGGTAATGCGATTAAGTTTACCGATCGAGGAACAGTCAGCTTTACAGTTACCGCAATCCAACTATCTACCATCCCAACCCTCCGGTTTGAAATTCAGGATACGGGAGCGGGAATTCCGGCCGATCGGCTCGACCGCATTTTCCAAGCATTTGAACAAGTCGGCGATCGATCGCGCCAGTCGGAAGGTACTGGCTTAGGATTAACCATCAGCCAAAGAATCGTTGAATTAATGGGGGGCAAAATTCAAGTTCAGAGTCAAGCGGGTGTAGGAAGTGAATTCTGGTTTGAAATAACACCGCCGATCGGCACCACTTCGAGCCAACCACAGCCGATCGAGGATGCACCGACGATTATTGGTTACGAGGGAGAACGCCGCCAGATTTTGATTATTGATGACCACTGGGAAAATCGATCGGTCTTAGTAGATTTACTCACTCCATTAGGCTTTCAAGTTGCTGAAGCTGAAAACGGAAAAGTGGGCTTAGAATCGATCGCCAAACTTTTACCAGACCTGATTATTACCGATCTAGTTATGCCCGTGATGGATGGCTATGAACTACTCCAGCAGTTGCGGAATAATGGCAATCTCCAACATTCGATCGTGCTAGTTTCTTCGGCATCAGTCGCCCAAATCGATCGGGAACAGAGTCTAGCAGCGGGTGGTGATGATTTTCTCGCCAAACCACTCCAGATCGATGAGTTATTGCCATTACTAGCTAAACACTTACAACTCACCTGGAAATACGAGCGAACTAACTCAAATCACAGCTTTTCAGTGGATGATAATTCATCATCGCTTACAGGGATATTTTTACCTACTGAACCCGATTTACAGATTTTACTAGAACTCATTCAGGATGGAATGGTCAATAAATTAATTGCCACCGCCGAGCAAATTGGGCAAAAAAATATTCTCTATCAACCATTTACCAGCCGCATCATCCAATTAGCCAAGGAATTTCAGATCGATCGAATCGAGATCTTCCTCCAAAAATCCCTATCGTCCCCCTCATTAAGCTCACTCAGTCATGACCACTAACTTAAATGGACTAATTCTGATCGTCGATGACACACCTGCGAACCTAGATGCACTCTCTACGGTGCTGAGTGATGTTGGCTATGAAATCGCGATCGCCACTAGTGGGGAAAAGGCACTACAACTGCTGCAACGGCGATCTCCCGATTTGATTTTGCTAGATGTGAGGATGCCTGGAATTGATGGATTTGAAACCTGCGATCGGATCAAAGCCAATCCTAAAACCTGCAATATTCCGATCGTGTTCATGACTTCCATCATCGATCTCAGTAATAAAATTAAAGGGTTTAATTGTGGTGCCGTAGACTATATTAGCAAACCTTTTCAAGAACAAGAAATTTTAGCTAGAGTCAGAACCCACATCCAGTTACGTCTGCTAACTCAAAATCTAGAACAGCAAGTAGCCGCGCAAACCACCTCATTGAGAATAGCCAACGCAGCCTTAGAACAAGCTAATATCTCGAAAAAATCGTTCCTATCGACTATGAGTGCAGAAATTCGGACACCGATCGATGATATCTTGAGATTAGCAGAGCGGTTGCAAGAACAGACATCTGGGACACTCAATACTCAACAAGTTGATGACGCAGCCCAGATAGAGCGCAATGGGAATCATCTCTTATCGCTGATTAATAATACTCTCAAGCTAGCAAATATTGAATCTGGTCAATTGAAATTAGATCTCGATCTCATCGCGATCGAAGATTTGTGTCGATCTTGTTTGGTCGCAATCCAATCACTAGCCGATAAAAAAAATATCAAGTTGATATTCAATATAGAACCCAATCTGCCGCAAATGTCGATCGACGAACGTCAGATGCGTCAAGTTATCCTGAATTTACTCAACAATGCTATTAAATTTACCGCTGCTGGTTCTGTCACATTGAGTGTTACCAAGGCAATGTTAACAGATAGCGAAAATATCCCAGGTATTCGGATTGCGATCGCTGATACTGGAATCGGTATTACTTCAGAAAATATCCAACAGCTTTTCCAGCCCTTTGTCCAAATTGCTAATGTATTAGGTGAGCGACATGAAGGCAACGGGCTGGGGCTAATTTTAGCGAAGCAAATTGTGGAGTTACATAACGGTCAAATTAGTGTCTATAGTATTGAAAATGCAGGTAGCTGCTTTACGATCGAATTACCTGCTAACGGCTTGCCGCAAATATCCCCCATAGTGTAAATCCCCCAACTGTCTACAGGCACCGATCGCTGTGAAGAGATGCTCTGTTTTAACCCATTCAATGTACGGTGAGATCCCTTTGAGGATGATATTTGCTAACAAAATTTAACGAAGAGCAGGGGCTTAAATCCCCATCCTAATAACTCAATTATCTGCTTGGTGCGCTGTCTTGACCCAAACACATGCGGAGGGAACCTCCGCGTGATTTGGGTCGCTGTCTTGTCGTTTTTTTATTCGGCGGCGTTTTATGCGGGGGGAACCCCCGCATAAAAAACGCCAAGAAGGGGGAACCCTAGACATAAAAACGCCGCTGTCTTGAAAAGGTGCTCCACTTGCGGAGTTCGTCCGGTCGGGGAACCCGACCATGGAACGAACCCAAGCGGGGGAAACAAGCGACGTTTTGGGGCGCGACGTTTTCGGGGGAAGCTTCCCCCGAAAAGCTCGCTTGGGAAGCTTCCCCCCTAGAGCTTCGCGCCCCAAGACCGCACTTTTCGCAAACCGTCGGGGAACAAAGGCGTGCGCGCATCCGCAATTATCAATTATCAATTATCAATTAATTTAGGAGGTAGTTCGCCCAGAGATTGCAGTTAAATTTTTCAATCGTAATGCTAGTGGCTCGTTGAGAACAGTCGGATCGTAACGCCATTCCCAATTCCCTTCCGCCACACCTGGAAAATTCATTCTGGCTGCACCACCCAACCCCAAGACATCTTGGAGCGGAAAGATCGCGATATTCGCCACAGAAGTCATCGCCAACCGGATCAGATCCCAATGAATTCCCTCTTTACAAATACCACCAGCATATAACAAGAATCGATCGCGTTCGACACCTTCTAATTTCTCAAACCAACCGACACTTGTATCATTGTCATGAGTACCTGTATACACCACAAAATTGGGTGCATGATTGAATGGTAAAAAGGGATTGCCATTATCCGAACCAAACGCAAATTGGAGGACTTTCATCCCTGGAAAACCAAACTGATCGCGCAGTGCTTCTACATCGGGTGTAATTACCCCCAAATCTTCAGCTAAAATCGGTAAATGTCCCCATTTCTGTTGAATGGTAGCAAATAAGTCTGCCCCTGGAGCCTTAATCCATCGTCCATCAATCGCGGTGGTTTCGCCTTGTTCGACAGCCCAAAATGCTTGGAAACCGCGAAAGTGATCGACCCGAATTACATCGACTAATTTTAGTAGAGATTCAAATCTTTGAATCCACCAATTGAATTGAGTATGGGCTAATTTTTCCCAGTTGTAGACTGGATTTCCCCACAATTGTCCGGTTTCGCTAAAGTAATCTGGTGGCACACCAGCCATCAGTGCGGCTGCCCCAGTTTCGGGATCGAGTTCAAAGAATTCTTGATTTGCCCAAACATCTGCGCTGTCGTGAGCGACATAAATGGGGATATCACCAATAATTTCAATCTCATGTTTATGAGCGTAATCTTTTAATGCCGACCACTGTTCAAAGAACTTGAATTGAAGAAACTTATGGTAACTAATTTGGGGTTTGAGATGGTTCTGCCAGTGGATGAGGGCAAGTGGTTCGCGCTTGACTAAATCGGCTTGTTCCCATTGATGCCAACTCTTGTCTCCATGCTCTTCCCGTACTGCCATGAATAAAGCATAATCATCTAGCCAGTAAATCTGACTGTGGCAGAAGTTATCAAAAGTAGCTTTTTGGTCTTTATCGGCGAATGTCTGAAATCGCTCGAATGCTAAATGATATAGTTTAGTTTTAGTTTCGATCGCTAATGGAAAATTGACTTTATGGCTAGAAAATGTCGGTAAATTTTCTAAGTCCCCTGGAGTTAGTAATCCATCTTCTAATAGTTTAACTGGACTCAGGAGTAAAGGATTACCCGCGATCGCCGAATAACACATATAAGGCGAGTTACCATAACCCGTCGGCCCTAATGGTAAGATCTGCCAATATTTTTGTTTGGCATCGTGCAAAAAGTCAATAAACTGATATGCATCTTCACCTAAATCTCCAATCCCAAATGGACTAGGTAGTGAGGTGGGATGAAGGAGAATTCCGCTGGAACGAGTCATAAATGAGGGGGGAGGGGGACTGGACTACGGCGGAGATCTTACCCACCCTGAATTAGCCTTACGGCTTATTCGCCCCTCCGAGGAGGGGATTTCCCCCATCACTTCGCAATATTAGGGCTAGGGCGGAAAATCCCCTCCTCTCCAAGGGAGACGCTCCGCGAACGGAGCGAAAAGTGCGGTCTTGGGTCGCGAGCTTTTGGGGGGAAGCTTCCCAAGCGAGCTTTTCGGGGGAAGCTTCCCCCGAAAACGTCGCGCCCCAAAACGTCGCTTGTTTCCCCCGCTTGGGTTCGTTCCATGGTCGGGGAACCCGACCGGACGAACTCCGCAAGTGGAGCACCTTTTCAAGAGAGGGGTGGCGCGTAGCGACGGGGTGGGTAAAATCTACGCAGCAACTCGAAAAACTAAAACTTCAACACTTTAGCAACCGTCTGCACATCCTTATCACCGCGTCCCGAACAATTGATGACAATTTTGGGACTACCAGAAAGTTGAGGACACAGAGTTTCCAGATAGGCGATCGCGTGGGATGTTTCGAGAGCGGGTATAATGCCTTCTAACTTGGATAACAATTGAAAAGCAACCAAAGCTTGAGCGTCGGTAACGCTATAATATTCCGCTCGTCCCAAATCTTTGAGATAACTGTGTTCGGGGCCTACCCCAGGATAGTCTAATCCGGCACTAATTGAATGGGCTTCGGTAACTTGCCCGTCGTTATCTTGCAATAGGTAGCTCATCGCGCCATGTAATACCCCCGGACGACCTTTGGTGAGGGTGGCGGCATGTTTATCGGTTTCGACTCCTTCGCCAGCAGCCTCGACCCCAATCAGGCGGACGCTTGGCTCTTTGACAAATTCGTGAAATAGTCCCATCGCATTGGAACCGCCGCCGATACAGGCTAGCAGAATATCTGGTAAACCGCCCCATTTTTCGAGCGATTGAGCGCGAGTTTCTATGCCGATAACTGCATGGAAATCTCTAACTATCATCGGGTAAGGGTGCGGGCCAGCAACCGAGCCGAGGATATAATGAGTAGTCTCCACATTAGTCACCCAATCCCGAATCGCTTCAGAAGTGGCATCCTTGAGCGTCCCTGTTCCCGCCGCTACCGGACGTACTTCTGCACCCAGCAATTGCATCCGAAAGACATTTAGTTCTTGGCGTTTCATATCTTCCACGCCCATAAAAATCACGCAATCTAGCCCGAATCGAGCGCAGACGGTGGCTGTAGCTACTCCATGCTGTCCCGCACCCGTTTCAGCGATAACTCGTTGCTTGCCCATCCGTGTGGCGAGGAGCACTTGGGCGAGGGCATTATTAATTTTGTGGGCACCAGTATGATTGAGGTCTTCCCGTTTGAGATAAATCTGGGCACCAGTGCCATCTGGACGCGCGTAACGTTCGGTGAGGCGTTCGGCAAAATAGAGGGGGCTAGGTCTGCCCACGTAGTCGCGCAGCAGTTCGTTGAGTTGCCGCTGAAATTCCGGATCTTGAGTGTGGCGACGGTATTCGGACTCAAATTCCAGGAGTGCTGGCATCAGCGTTTCGGGCACGTATTTCCCCCCAAATTTGCCAAACCGACCGAGACTGTCTGGCTGTTGAAGCGGTAACTGACGATTTTGGTTGGGTGAGAGCGGCGTTTGGGTCATGAGGTTGTGGGTGGGGATGGCGGATAAAGCTCGATCGTCGCAAGGCGTTCGCCGTTGTAATTGTAGCTTGTATGGCTGGAGATCGAGGCTTAAACTAACTAGCTCGACTATTATATCGCTGCGCGCTTGTCGCTATCCACAGTTCTTAAAAAAGGGGGTAATTATCATTTTAAAACTCTTGCACTATTTTCAGTGCGTCGTTGGCCCAAAGCCCGCTCACCTGAAGAATCTCGATCCGGTTGTTGACGACAGAATGCGGATTGCAACAGTTTTATTTTTAAAAACCACCATCAGATCCGTTGGTGGAAATGTAAAAAAGGGGCAATCGGTGTCGATCGCCCCCAAATAATAATGTTAAATTTAAATTTCCTACCAGTTAACTAGAAAATTTTTCATCTGTCTTGTCGCACTTCCATCGCCCCAGAAACCCAACCGGAGTGGGCCGCTAGTGCGGGCGATGGGTAATTGAAAGATCTAGCTCTAGTAACGATTGTAGCGACGATTATTTTGGCGGGCACGCAGCCGCTCTGCCTCTTGGCGGGCGCGTGCTTCACGCTCTTGTGCCCGGTCTATTCGCCGACGGAGCCGATCTTGTCGCACATTTGAGTTGTATCCTTGGTCTCGGCGATATTGTGGGCCAAGTTTCAAAATTACCTGAGCATGGAGATCCCCAGATGGTTGTTGAGCGACGGGAGTATTACTAGTAGCCGCCATTACTTGAGACGCAGGCAAGATCGCAACTGCGCTGAGTAATCCGATGACGATTGAAGTAAATTTTGACATATATTAAGTTATCCTATCGTGACGTAAAATCGATTGTTGCAAGTACGAGTTGAAGATCGGTAACATAAGTAGATTAATTTAACTTTAGCTCGATCGCTCTCGACCCCCCATCAACCGAAGGTAATACTTTCCATCGATTTATAACTATCTAAAGTCATCATCTCATTCACTCAAAAGTCGTGACTATAGTCACGACTTTTGAAGTATTTGTCTCATCATCGATTTGTTAGCTGTCCGACTTACTTTAAGTAATTAGATGTATCCTGCGATCTCTACATTCGATCGCATCTTTAGCTCATCTCTAACATTCGTTGCATCGGACGTAAAGCCGCTAATCGAACATCTTCAGCCATCGTAATTTCTGGCGATCGAGTCTTCATTGCTAAATACAATTTTTCTAATGTATTTAGGCGCATGTGCGGACATTCATTGCAAGCACAATTATTCAGCGGTGGTGCTGGGATAAACTCTTTTTGGGGTTGAGCTTTTTGCATCTGGTGGATGATTCCCGGCTCTGTTGCAATAATAAATTGGGTACTTTGACTCTGGGCGGTATATTTTAATAATGCACTAGTCGAACCGATAAAATCGGCATGTTGCAACACCGCTTCCTCACATTCTGGATGGGCGATAATTTCGGCACTGGGATAATTGATTTTAAGCTGGATTAACTTCTTCTCCGAGAAAGTTTCATGTACCATACAGCTCCCTTGCCATAACACCATCTCTCGTTCTGCTTGCTGCATGACATAGCGTCCGAGATTGCGATCGGGTGCGAAAATAATGCCCTGTGCTAGCGGAATCTGCTTGACAATTTTTACCGCATTAGAACTAGTACAAATAATATCACTCAAAGCTTTAATTTCTGCCGTACAATTGATGTAAGAAATGACAATATGGTCGGGATATTTAGCTTTAAATGCGGCAAAAGCATCGGGCGGACAACTATCAGCCAGCGAACATCCTGCTGCTAAATCTGGTAATAATACTAACTTATTGGGATTCAAAATTTTGGCAGTTTCCGCCATAAAGTGAACCCCAGCAAATACAATGACATCAGCATCGGTACTTGCAGCTCTACGCGATAATTCTAATGAATCGCCAATAAAATCCGCCACATCCTGAATTTCTGAATCCTGGTAATAATGCGCCAGGATGACAGCATTAAGCGATTGCTTTAATTCTTCAATTGCTGCGACAACATCCACGGGGATGGCATCTGGATTGGCTGTCGGGCGTGCGGTAACAAACATTTGGCTGGTGGAGAATGGGATATTTAGTGCTATCTATCTCAATTATAGTAAATTCTACCAAAATGCCAAGTAAGATCGAGCTTTGTGAAGTAGGCTACTCGCAGTTAAGATACTGATGAGGCGGTTTAGGCGATAGACTAAACCCATAATGGAAAATATATAAATACTAATGTTAGATCCAAGTACAGTTTTAGAAGTACTCAAACCAGTCCAAGATCCAGAGCTGCAAAAGAGCCTGGTGGAACTGAATATGATCCGTAATATCCAGGTAGCTGGCGGATTAGTAAAATTTACCGTCGTTTTGACGACACCAGCTTGTCCGTTGCGCGAGTTTATTGTCGATGAATGCAAACAGGCAGTTAAAACGCTCTCAGGCGTGACTGATGTGGAAATTGAAGTAACTGCCGAAATTCCGCAACAAAAGGGCTTGCCCGACCGGGTAGGCATCGATCGCGTTAAAAATATCATCGCGATCTCCAGTGGTAAAGGCGGCGTGGGTAAAAGTACCGTCGCGGCAAATGTCGCCGTCGCGTTGGCTCAATTGGGCGCGAAAGTCGGGCTGTTAGATGCAGATATCTATGGTCCCAATGCACCATTAATGTTTGGTTTGAGCGATATTCGGTTGGTACCGACAGCCGATGGTAGCCTCGAACCTGCTTTCAATCATGGGGTTAAAGTCGTATCGATGGCATTTTTGATCGATCGCGATCAGCCTGTCATCTGGCGCGGGCCGATGTTGAATGGTATTATCCGCCAATTTCTGTATCAAGTTAACTGGGGCGAACTAGATTATTTAATCGTCGATCTGCCCCCAGGAACTGGCGACGCACAACTTACCCTCGCTCAAGCCGTCCCGATGGCTGGCGCGGTAATTGTCACCACACCGCAAAATGTTGCCTTAGCCGATGCGCGTAAAGGGTTGCGGATGTTTGAAAAATTCACTACAGTGCTGGGAGTAGTTGAAAATATGAGCTATTTTATCCCGCCAGACATGCCCGATCGACAGTATGATATCTTCGGTTCTGATGGTGGCGAAAAATTTGCCGCCGAAGTTGGCGTACCTTTACTCGGTCGCATTCCCCTCGAAATCCCCGTCCGCACGGGCGGAGATCGTGGCATTCCGATCGTCATCGCCGAGCCAGAATCTGCCGCCGCCAAAGCTTTAATCTCGATCGCCAAATCGATCGCTGGAAAAGTCTCGATCGCAGCGTTGAAGTAGGTTTTAGGTTTTAGGTTTTAGGTTTTAGGATTGGAGGAGTAAGGAGTAATAAATACGCCAGTCTCCCAGTCCCCCCGTCCCCCAGTCTCCCCAGTCTCCCCACACCCCCCACAACCCCAATTCCCATGTACAAATCCTCAAATCGATCGCCTTGGCGAGATCTGTTCCTGCATTGGCAACAGATGGACTGGCTGCTGCTGTTTATGACAGTGGGTTTAACCTTCTTTGGTGGTGTGATGATTCACAGTACCGAGTTAAATCAACCAGTCATTCATTGGTTGCAGCACTGGATGGTGGGTGGGATTGGCTTGGCGATCGCGTTGGGAATCGCCCGAATCTCTTACAATTATTTGTTGCGCTGGCACTGGGTGACTTATGGTTTGACTAGTGGTTTGCTAGTAGCGGTAGACTTTTTAGGCAATAGTGCCAAAGGCGCGCAGCGATGGATTAATCTTGGCGGTTTAACCGTCCAGCCGTCGGAGTTTGCGAAGGTGGGGCTGATTATTACTTTGGCAGCAATTTTACATCGCCGTCCGGCGAATACGCTGCCGACATTTTTACGCGCGCTGGCAATTACCATTCCACCGTGGTTGTTAGTATTTATTCAGCCAGATTTAGGAACATCCTTGGTATTTGGCGCGATCGCTTTGGGAATGTTGTATTGGGCAAATGCCAATCCCGGCTGGCTGGTGCTGCTAGTATCGCCGCTAGCAGCCGCAATTTTATACAGCTTGAGTATTCCCTTGTGGATCGTTTGGGCAATCTTAATGGGGGTAATTGCCTGGTGGACGTTGCCGTGGCGATGGGTGACTTCGGTAGTAGCGATGGGAGTAAATATTGGGTTTGGCTTACTCGGACAGGTATTTTGGCATATCCTTAAAGACTATCAAAAAGACCGTCTGATCGTTTTTCTCAGTCCTGAGAAATATCCCCTCGGTGCTGGTTATCACTTAATTCAATCCCGAATTGCGATCGGTGCGGGAGAATTATGGGGACAGGGACTCAATCAAGGTACCCAAACGCAACTCAACTTTATTCCCGAACAGCATACCGATTTTATCTTTTCGTCGATCGGGGAAGAACTGGGTTTTGTGGGTGCGATCTGTTTGCTGGCGACTTTTTTCTTATTCTGCTGGCGGTTGCTCCGAGTTGCCACTCAAGCTCCTAATAATTTTGGTTCGCTCTTAGCAATCGGCGTACTGGCAATGATTAGTTTTCAGGTAATCGTTAACATCAGCATGACGATCGGGATCGCACCCGTTACGGGGATTCCGTTGCCCTTAATCAGTTATGGTGGCTCGGCACTAATTACCAATTTTATCGCGATCGGGTTGGTAGAATCGGTAGCTAATTATCGGCGGAAGTTTAGTCTGTAGGGCGCGGGGAGCGGGGGACTGGGAAACTGGGAAACTGGGGATTATTCCAAAATCCATTCACTATCCACTAAAACCTAAAACCTAAAACCTAAAGCCTAAAGATCGATAAGATTCTTGGCGATCGTTCTACCGCGACATGGTAAGATGTTCTGCCTGCGGCAATACACAGCGAGTAAATATGCACTCGCTTGTAACGCTAGAGTAGGAAATATTATAGATAATTACAGGTTAAGGAGAGATCGATCGTGGCGCAGATGTATTATGATGCCGATGCTAATTTAGACCTATTAAACGGCAAAACTGTAGCCATTATCGGTTATGGTTCCCAAGGGCACGCTCACGCGCTCAACCTCAAAGATAGCGGCGTAAAAGTAATTATCGGTCTATACCCAGGTAGTAAATCGGCGGCCAAAGCCGAAGCCGAAGGCTTAACCGTCAAAACAGTTGCCCAAGCATCAGCCGCCGCAGACCTGATTATGATTTTGCTCCCGGATGAGGTCCAACGGGGCATTTATGAAAACGAGATTAAACCAAATCTGAGCGCAGGTAAAACGCTTGCCTTCGCCCACGGCTTTAACATTCACTTTGGGCAAGTCGTTCCCCCTGCCGATGTCGATGTGGTGATGATCGCGCCCAAAGGCCCCGGACATACGGTTCGCTATGAGTACCAAAAAGGGCAAGGCGTACCAGCTTTATTTGCCGTTTATCAAGATGCTTCCGGTCAAGCACGCGATCGAGCGATGGCTTATGCTAAAGGCATTGGCGGTACCCGTGCGGGTATC
>NZ_JANPLS010000158.1:0-3050 GCF_031422475.1 Chamaesiphon sp. VAR_48_metabat_403 | reverse complement strand
GTATGAATCCCCAGGCTAACAGCTCATTTCCACTTATGTGTACTTGCTACGCGCTTAACTTGGTGGTTCCCTCCATTTTAAGCGCGTCAAGACAAAGAGTTTGACAGTCCACTTCAGTGGACTTGAGCTGTTAGCCTGGGGATTCATCCCCAGGTGGTGCCCAAACGAAGCTAGTCATCTTTGAGTGAGATCCGAGTAATACCATTCCAATCCCGATGGTAATGGGCAACTGGCATATTCGAGATGAATAACGCGGCGATGGCTGGGTGCGATCGCGATCGACGAGGCGTGCAATAATAATGGACGCATTAGTAAAATTCCCCCAGCTTGACAATTACAAGAAATCGCTAGCGACTGTTTCCATCGCTCGATGTCTGGTGCGGTTAATCTACCCTGAGTGTGAGAACCGGGAATTACTTTCAAGGCTCCATTCGATTCATCCGTAAGATCCAGATGAATTCGCACCGTCAGCATTTGCTCTAAAATAGCCACAGGCGGCTGAACGTGATGAATTCCGGCTTTGACCGACCAAGGATGAAAACCGGGTACCTCTAGGCGATTTTTGACGGCAATGGTGAGATCTTGGTGCCAGGGAACTTTCCAATTAGCATGAGGTTGTTTGTCGAAAAATATTCCTCTGACAACTTGCGCGCGATTGCCTAAAATTGGTTCTACTAACGATTGAATTTCCTGACTCTGTGCCAACGTGCGGATACTAGGGAGTAGTTCTAATAAATTCCTAATTCCTGCTTGGGTAGGTGGAAAATCGAGAGCGGTAATATCTTGAATTAATCGATCGATTACCTCCGGTAGGCTAGCCAACGAGTTTAGATCCACATAGGTATCGAGAATACTAAATCCACTCAGCTCGATCTCTCTAGTAAGAACAGTCATCAATCCACTATCCACTATTCACACTTCGGCTGTCGCTCAGTGCAAGCTATTCCCCATCCAACATAGCAGGTAAATCTGTGACTCCAAGATTGTAGCCCATTTGATTTAGTAAAGTAGTAATTTGTCCGCGATGGTGGGTTTGATGGTTGAATAGATGCGTCACCAGCAACCAATGAGGCAGCGTACGGGTGACACCGGAACTATTGGTGTAGGTGAAATCTGCATTCAGCCAGTCTGGAGTAAGCTGTTGCGCCCAATCGATAATTAGTCGATCGAGTCGTTCCCGTTCTGTCCGTAACTCGCTAAAATCATTATATAATTCGCCATCGAGTTTGGCGACAAATGGAGATTGCGTAAATCGACCCAACCAGATGAGATCCGCAACCAGGATATGATTGAGAGTACCGTGGAGAGATTTAAAAAAAGCCCCACGATCGGATTTTCGCTCCACATCAGGAATATCGGCACACACAGCATACAGCTTCTGATTCATCCACTGATTGTATTTTGAAATTGTAGTGTAGTAATTCATTTCTAGGGGATAGAGAATAGAGAATAGAGATCGAAAGAGACGCAATCGTCGTAAAATCCCGATCGATAAATTAGATTGTAAATAGATAAGTTCCTTCCATCCCCTAGCCCCTATCCCCTATCCCCTAATCTCTCTCCCATGCCATCCATCATTGTCGATAGCAAAAACCGCCTGACAGACTTGATTAAGCGTTACCGCGATCGGGTAGATTATTTAGCGATTAGACTAGAAGAGTCCGAAGGGACAGATATTTTAATTCGGGGTGATAAAGTCGAAACCCTGAGTGAAGATCTAGCTGTCGGCGGACAGGTGCGGGCGTGTTATAAAGGCGGTTGGGGGTTTGCCAGTTTCAATCGGCTGGAGACATTAGCCGACAGAATCGAAGAAGCGATCTCCGCAGCGCGGATTATCGGCGAAGATGAAACTATACTGGCACCGATCGAGATTATTCAGACTAGCTGTAGTTTACCCCTGACTGGTACCGATCCGCGTCACATTCCGCTGGCAAATAAGAAGAAATTATGCGAGCATTACAACCAAATCTTACAGACGACTGACAGACGGATTGCAACGACTTATGTCAGCTATGGCGATAGTGCCCAACACGTCGTCCTCGCTACATCTGAAGGTACCCTCATCGAACAGTCGTGGGTAGATATGGAGATTCGGTTTGCAGCCACCGCACGCAATGGCGATACCGTCCAAACCGGACGCGAAACCCTCGGATCGCGCAAAGCCTATGAAGATACCATCGGACTCGATCGCCAGGTCGAAAGTGCCGCTCAACGGGCTGTGGCTGCCCTCTTCCTGCCTCCTGTTAAGGGCAATGCTTATACTGTCGTCATCGACCCCATTTTGACCGGGTTATTCGTCCACGAGGCATTCGGACACCTCTCAGAGGCAGATTCGATGTATGAAAATCCCGATCTGTTGGAAGTGATGACAATGGGACGACGATTTGGGAGTAAAGACTTACAGATTTTTGATGGAGCCGCACCCCAAGGGCATCGGGGCAGCTATTTGTACGATGATGAGGGGACACCCGCAACGACGACGCAACTGATTGAAGATGGCGTATTAGTCGGGCGGTTGCACTCGCGGGAGACAGCGGGGAAACTAGATGAAGCGGCGACGGGAAATGCCCGGTGTCTGAATTATCATCATACCCCGATCGTGCGGATGACCAATACATGGATCGAGCGTGGCAAAACACCTGTGGCGGATCTGTTTTCAGATATTACCGAAGGTGTATATGCGCGCAACTGGCTGGGGGGGATGACAAATGGCGAGATGTTTACCTTTACGGCGGGCGAAGCGTGGATGATTCGCAATGGCGAAATTGCCGAACCAGTGCGAGATGTAACGCTATCGGGGAATGTATTTAAGACTCTAGGCGATATTGAAGGCATCGGGGATGATTTTTATTGGGATGAGTCTGGCGGCTGCGGGAAAGTTGGTCAAGGTGGCTTAGCGGTTGGGGTTGGTGGGCCGAGCCTGCGGATTCGGGACGTAGTTGTCGGCGGCGATATGGAAGATTTTGAGGATGAGGATTAAGCGAATTAAATCTAACTAATTTTCAATTTGCAGTAGGGTGAGTTAAGGTATGTACACCAACACCGATCGT
>NZ_JANPLS010000157.1:0-10498 GCF_031422475.1 Chamaesiphon sp. VAR_48_metabat_403 | reverse complement strand
AAGCTGCACTGTGATACAGGTCGAGAGGGAGTCTACTCTCGTTAATATCGGCTCAAATAAATATAGATGCAAACAACATTGTACCTTTCGCTCGTAAAGCCGCTCCTGTAGCTGCTTAAAAACAACTTACGATTAATTTCTAAGTCGAGCATTTATAGTATGACTCCGTTAATTACTATAACTAAACCCTCAACGGGTGCTCTATTTAACCGTCTCTGATAGGTTAAATAGCTAAGAGTCATCAGAGCATCCTGCGACCTGGGATAATTGGTCACTCCCGTCTTGAGGATTAGATAGACTAGGCCTGTGAATGAGCGGAAAGTAAATACCCAGGGCGGACGGCAGTTCGACTCTGCCCAGCTCCATTAAATTTTAGACCCCGATCGAAGGATAAACTTCGATCGGGGTTTATCTTTAAGAACTAGAAATATTCACAACTTAACGTAATCTCTCACAAACCGAGTCGGAATTGCCCAGCTAGAATTTTTAATTTGTTCTTGCAGGAGATCGCTCACTGTCGAGCCATTTTCCAGAACTTCTGGTGCATCCCAGAGGGGATTGGCATGAAGACCATTAATCCCGACTAATTCACCCGCGCGGTTGAGTACTGGCCCCCCGCTCATTCCCTTGCGAATACAGGGGTCGAAGCCGATGCCATAGCCACCAGAGATGGCGATCGGTAAAATTTGGGTCACCTGACCGCTGACAATCTCCAGCCCCCAGGCAGCCTTAGCGGTGTCATTGGCGGCACGATCGACACCATAATTTTTATCGGCAGGGAATCCTGCCGACCAGAGGCGTTCGCCAACTTTCGGGTTAGCTGCTGCTAATTTAGCCGTAGCATAAGCGCGTCGCTCGCTGCGAAAGCGCAGAATGCTCAGATCGCGATTCTGGTTGGTGGGGGGAGCTACTAAAGCAGCAGCATAAACCTCACCATCGTGGGTTTGGAGTTGAAATGGTGCTTTAGTCGATTGAATGACATGAGCATTTGTAACGACGGTATAAATCCGATCTTGCTTGCGAAGCAGCACCCCCGAACCGATACTTTCGCCACGCGCTAAGATCTCGATCGAAATCGATCTGAGCTGTTGTCGTAATTTTTGTTCCTGAGTAACGCCTAAATCGGACACCACAAAAGATTGAGTCAAAATTGTGGGCAGCACAATTGTCAAAGTCGTCATATACAACATTGGAAACAGGCGGAAAATCCAGGATTGCCAGGGCGGATCTCCTAAGCCTTCGGGTAACGTCTGCTGTACGGAATCGGGTGGAGTCAGCTTAGGCATTATAGATAAGATCGGCGTGAAAACCGTAAGCTTGGATATATGTATTTCACTGGTGATGTTCTAGGATAAATGATAGAGCTGTTATAAATCACGATCGAGAACAAAATACATGCTAGAACTATATCAATTTGAACTATCGCACTTTTCGGAAAAAGTCAGATTGGTTCTGGACTATAAAGGGTTAGCATATCGCAAAATCGAAGTTGTGCCGGGAGTAGGACAATTCGACCTATTTCGGATCTCTGGGCAACGACAAGTACCCGTACTTAAAGATGGCAATAAGGTTATTACCGACTCTACCGCAATTGCACTCTATCTTGACAAAACTTATCCCGATCGACCGATTATTCCGACCGACCCTCAACAAAAAGCAACTTGTTTGCTACTAGAACAATGGGCTGATAATTCGATCGGGGTTAAAGGACGATCGATTTTGTTAGAAGGTCTCAAGAGTAGTAGCCTGCGTACTTCTATTCTACCCAGCGGCACCCCCGATATCTTCAAAAATTTAGTCGGTTCGATTCCCACAGAAGCAATCGATCTGCTAGGGTTGGGTGTAGGTCTGACCCCAGACTCAATGAGAGCGGCTAAAGCAGAGATGCACCGCTCTCTTGAATCGATCTGTATGCTACTGGCTCAAAACTCTAATGCTTATCTGACGGGCGATACCCCCACCCTAGCAGATTTGACTGTCGCCGGGTTGAGTTTGTTGCTCAAAATTCCTGAAGGGCCTTATCTGAATGTACCGTTTAATCTTAAAGGGAAAGGGGTACCGGGGTTTGCAGACAATCCTGACTATGATGTGTTTTTCACTTGGCGGGATAAGTTGTATGCCGATTTTCGCAACCCATTTACGCCAGATATTAGTAATAATTCTGGAGCCTCACCGACAACCCCCACGACAATTGCGATCGATTAATTTGTAATAATTGATGCTCTAGACCGATACAGGGGGATTCCCACCAATTTCGCTTCTCACCAGAGATGTGTATACACGGTAGCCATTTTGGGGAGATTTATTTGAGTAAGCATAGAATTTCAGTAGTCGGGGTCTGGTCGATATACTATCACTAATCAGATGATGACGATCGATCGCACTATATAGCAATCCTAAATCATTGGTAAGATTGTGTTTAGATCGAGATGTGAGTAGGGGCAATTCATGAATTGCCCCTACTCACAAATCAAATAAGATTGCTAAATCGGCAGCATCTCAACATGAACTGGCTCGCCCATATTTTCTTGTCCGAACCCACCGTTGAAAATCGATTGGGTAATTTATGGTGACTTGCCTCAATTTACTAAAGAGACGATCGATCGAATGATTGACGGCGATTGGCTGAGTAGTTATCAGTAGCGATCGGGAATTGAAAGTACGTTAGCCAGAATCTATTATCGCATTCAAATGCGGATGGGCGATCGCATTAAACCAGTTGCCGCCATGCCAATTTTAGAGAGAGAATACAGCAATCTCGATCGCGATTTTAACTTGTTTTTTCCAGAATTTCAACAACACCTGAAAACTGGAACGATCGGAAATTTTGAGCTACAATCGATCGGACTTAATACTTACAATTCCATCTGCTCCATCAGTTGAGAACGAGAGTAACGATCGCGCTCATGACGATCGCCTCCTTACTAACGCTCGATTTTACATTGAGATTGACATGTGCTGCTGGTTAAAAGCTGCACTTTACAAATCAACCATTTTCATTAATGTTGCCGGATAACGATCGCCTGCGGCAGCACCTTGAGGAACGGTAGCATCAATTAGATCGAGTTCTGTTGCTGTCAATTTTAGATCTAATGCGCCCAGATTTTCGAGTAAATAGGAAGTGCGTTTAGTGCCAGGAATGGGGATGATATTATCACCTTTATGTAACAACCAGGCGATCGCCAACTGTGCGGGCGGACAATTTTTAGCTTTTGCCATGTGGCGAACTCGCGCTACTAAATCTAAATTTTGCTGAAAATTATCGCCCTGAAAACGCGGGGAAAGCCGTCGCCAGTCATTTGGTTCTAAATCTTCAAAAGCAGTAATTTCGCCCGTGAGAAAGCCGCGTCCGAGGGGACTCCAGGGCACGAATCCAATCTGAAGATCGCGACAAGTTGGCAAGATTTCAGCTTCAACATCGCGGCTCCATAATGAATACTCGCTTTGTAATGCCGCGATCGGATGTACGGCATGTGCGCGGCGAATCGTTGCTGCGGCGGCTTCGGATAAGCCGAGAAATCGCACTTTACCCTCTGTTACTAATTCTGCCATTGCGCCGATCGTCTCTTCAATGGGCGTGCGCGGATCGACGCGATGCTGGTAGTAAAGATCGATCGTTTCGACTCCCAACCGTTTTAAGCTAGCTTCACATGCCGATCTCACGTACTCAGGACTGCCATTTACGGGCAGCGTATCGCCTCCTTTATGGATATCTGTCAACCCAAATTTAGTGGCAATAATTACTTTCTCGCGCCGATCGGCGATCGCTTTCCCGACGAGGGTTTCATTATGTCCCGATCCATAGGCATCAGCCGTATCGAGAAAATTCACACCCAGATCTATCGCCTGATGGATCGTGGCGATGGCTTCGGTTTCATCCACAGCCCCATACATGCCCGACATGCCCATACAGCCCAGTCCCAGGGCAGAAACTACCAGTCCATCGCGACCGAGTTGGCGAGTTTGCATTGTGAAGATCTCCGACGATACTTTTTCAAGTATAAAAGAACCCGATCGATTCGAGGTAACGGGGGGCGAAAAGTGCGGTCTTGGGGTTTCCCCTGTCTTGACTCACCCTTTTTGACGGGGAACCCGTCCATTCGCGTAGCGTCTCCGTTAGGAGAAGGTGAGTCGCAAGTAGAGCACCTTTTCAAGACAGACGGGGGATTGAGATCTCAAAACGAAGTCGATCGACTTGTGGATACACCGTAGCCAACTCAGACAATTAAGAGTCTTCAGCCCGAATTCCGGTAAAGTATTCAGGCTCGTTACCCGGAATCCACTTGATATTACAGCCGATACTGGGGCGTTGATTGGCATCGACTTCTTTACCAGCCAGTAAAGACTCGATCGCGTGGCGCAAATCTCGTCCGGTCACGGGTTTACCATTAGGAGGACGACTATCGTCTAATTGTCCCCGATAAGCCAAGTGCCGATCGCGGTCGAATAAAAAGAAATCTGGCGTACAAGCCGCAGTATAAGCTTTAGCCACTGCTTGATTGGCATCGCAACAGACCGGAAAATTAAACCCCTCAGCACCAGCTAGAGCTTGAAGATGTTCTGGCGCATCGTCGGGATACTTTTCGATATCGTTAGATCCGATCGCAACTATGCCCAAACCGGGCGCGTGATAGTCTTTACCGATCTGTGCTAATTGGCTCTGGACGTGCTTGACAAACGGACAGTGAACGGAAATAAACATCACCAGCAACGCTGGTTTGTCAGCAAAAGTAGCGAGCGTAATGGATGCCCCACTGACAACATCAGTGAGGTTAAAGTCTGGCGCGCTAACGCCCAAAGATAGCATTGTCGAGGCAGTTCTGACCATATTGAAGATTTTATCGTGCAACGCTTACCAGCGTAACTTAATTAGGAGCAGTGACGTTATCTCGCGCCCGCTGTTTTTGGCGTATAGAGCGGTACTAGCGATTGGAGCAAGCCATTAGCTGCTTTTCCGTATTCTTCTAACTCGACTAGTTGTTCGACGGCACAAGTCATACTTTCTTCAAGTTGAGAGATAGTGGGGTAAGCTTTTAAGACTTCCAGTAACAAATCGTCGAGTAGATATTCTCGCAAGGTAGCGACTGATTGGCTCCCAAAATTAAAATTAGGTCGCAGCATCAGCGATAAAATGATTTTTGCTCGCAGTGGATTGGTATAGCTCATGACATTCTGCCGCAAGCTGTAGGGATCGTATTCAGGAACTAAATACTCAGGCTCTGGGGCAGGTTCGACAGTTCCAAATCGACCCCCTTCTGACAAGTCTGCATCGTAATATGTTTCGTAAGCAGATTCATCTACATCATCGTCAGTCGATGCCTGTTGCTCGAATTGCTGGCTGGGTAATGGTGCGTAAGCCCGCTCTAGTGCTGATGGCACAGGCTGACTGACGTAAGCTTGAGTGGGCGCAGGTGTATATGCTCGTTCGATTGCCGAGGGAATACCTTGCAAATTACTGTCTGCTTGCGTGGGTTCTGGCGCATAGGCACGTTGGAAGGCAGAAGGGACTCCCACCGCTGAGTTGCTGGGTTCGGGTTCGGGTACCCGCGCTACTGGTGGTGGCGATTGGTGTCTACCACCATGTTCTTGACGAAATTCAGGATATAATTGGCCGATTGCCAAGTAAATTACCTTCGCAATTTCGATATATTGCTTGGGTTTATTAACTGTTTTAATTAAATTTTGTAATAATACTCTAAATAATTCGAGGGTACTATTTTCTCTGACTATCTGTTCGATTAAATACTGAAAATTAATCGAATTTAAATAATCGGTGTCTTTTTCCCACCTACTGGTACACAGGCAATAGAGCATTTTTTTGATGCGAACTGCCTCTTTATGTCTGTCTAGGTAGTTAACAACTTGTTGAAGTAAGTTAGGGTCATTAATCCTCATGAAGTTAACCAGTTTTTATCTAAGTTTTAGTCGAGCGATGTCATTGAAGTCTTTTCTCCACAACTAAATTTGCCTGGAGAAACTATTCTAATTTGAGGTTGGGATTGGGGTATAGCTGCTCATTTTCAGAGACGTGGTGTTACCTCTGTTTGCCAAGAACATCGATAATAGCGCACTCGTACCGATCGGACGTTGGCAAAGACTCTGTCTTGACCCAAAGCCATGGATCGGGAACCTCCGTGCGTAACCGAGAGCCTCTCCAACGGAGATTCTAAGTCGCTCATGAAAGAGAATCGCGAACCGCCAGCGGCGATCCGAGCGATCTCAATCCTTGCAACTTTCCATATTATTCCCCCCTAACCTGCATCGCTAACTCCTAACTCAAATTTGGCGGTTAGATTTGGGCAAATTCGGATTATTTGCTGAGTTTCATACCAGCGATACGCTCAGCATACTCATCTCGACTATCCATCCCAGCTTCATCCGCACTATATTGAGATTAATTCTATCGATTCAAACACGATCGCCATCACCTAAAAATCGGTACTAGCTGATATCCGGTGGGAACCCATTGCCATAGCTCCTGCAATTCCGATCGATCTGGCTGTATTCTTAAACCCAACCGTGCCAAAATGAATCGAATTAATACCGAATTAAAATGCGATGGAAACCTGTACTGTTCTTGCGCGTGGTCTAGAAAAAAGGTTTTATGATATTTTTGCAAACTCTTTTCTAATGCAGAAATTTGTTCCAGTAATTCTTTGACCTCGCCTAATCGATGGGTGTGTTTTGTCAATAGTAACTCTGCGGCATTATTAAAGTGCATTCCCTCATCTTTGACTAAATGATGACCGATCTTTTGAATTGCCGTTCCGAAATGACGATAGTATTCCCAGAGATCGCGGCGGTAAGAATAGACAGAGCCGATCTCGTCGAACATTAGCGTTACTAATATAGTAAATTCATCTGTTAAGACCATCTCGATCGGTTCGATTTCATGAAATCTGGTGGCAAATTGTCGATCCATTTCGGTAAAGCTTACGCCTGCAATGCAATGATAGGTGCGCCGCAATGCTTCATAATGCTTGAGTTCGTCTGCTAGCCACAGATTTAACATGGCGAGGAATTCTGGGGACATTTCATCGGCTCGTGACTGAATGTAGTCATACAGACATTGAGAGTCGCCCTCGGAGTAGACATCGCGGCTGAGGAGGTTGCAGAAATTAGTATAAACTTCTCTAGGTGCTAGTTCGATAAATTGAGGCGGAATGGCATAATCGATCGGCAGTAAGGCATCTAGATCCCACATGTTTTGCCTCACTCTCGATTGCGGAGTATTGTTACGCTTGAATCTATTGACATGCGGAGATCGGGGGATTGCGATTGTCATCATGGGGTTATCGTCTCTAATATCGGTTAGGATCGGATCGATCGCTTTTGGGCATTAACTATGAGATGGGAAGAAGTTTGTGCAGATCGACAGTTACAAGATTTACCCTTCAAGATTGAATTAAATAAATGGGGTCAAATTGTCATGAGTCCAGTCAAGATTAAACATTCTTTTTACCAAGGTAGAATTCAACGTTTATTACAATCTTTGCTAGCTACTGGTGAAGTAATGCCAGAATGTGCGATTGAGACATCAGATGGGGTGAAAGTGGCTGATGTGGTCTGGTGTTCGGCAGAGCGATTCGATCTCATTCAAGATCGCGTATCGGCTTCGATCGCACCAGAAATCTGTATCGAAGTTAAATCTAGCGGCAATACTTGGGATGAAATGGCATTTAAAAAGCAATTATATTTTGAAGCTCAAGCGATTGAAGTATGGATCTGTGATGAGGAAGGTCAAATGACATTCTGCGATCGACAATCTGAATTAGCACAATCTTTATTAGTACCTAATTTTCCCCAACGAATCGAAAGATAGCTATCGATATCCATTTAGTTGTCGGCTCGAACTCAATCTGGAATATAGAGTCCATTATCAGAAACGATGTGAGGAATAATCAAACAGTGTCGCCCGGTAATTTTGGAGGTGTCGCCCCGAATAATTATCCCTGCGGCTGCGCCATCGATCGCCCAACTACCGATCGCGTAATGATAGCCAAAGGCTTGGGGTAGTTCGATATATTCCTGGATGATAAATCCCTCAGCACCATAGCCGAATGACTCTTTTTGCTCTAGGGAGCCAAATCCACTTTCAATCGAGGTTGCTACGCCTTCTAGCCCCAACATGGGCTTTCTGACGTGCATTCCTAACAGCAATTGTGTAGATTCGTAAGAGTTATCGGTATCTAAATAGGTTGCTAATAGATATTGACGATATTCTGAATCTTTAAACTGCTCCCACATCATTGCCAGCGCGCCCTTATTGGAGATAACTTGTTTCCAGAGAGGTTCGACGATCTTAACTTCTCCTGTTTCCAATCGAGCGGCGAGAGCCTGGGTAGTCACTGCATTTGCCATATCATTTTGGAGATCCGACCAATCATACATTTTCCAGAGTACGGGAATGCGATCGTTTACATGGTCTACAAAATAGCCGTCGTCATCTAGTCCCAATCCCCGCTGGATTTCGCGTCCGCGTTCGTCTTTGAGTCCGCGTAGATAGACAATTTGGGTATATATATTCGGATCGACTTCATCATGCAGAATTTGAATTAACTGCATTGCCATTTCTGCATCTTCTTCGAGGTTTTCATCGACTAGAAACGAGATCCCGTGCTGTTTGAGATTGTATCCGGCGACGATTCGCCGCCATTGACCTGCGATCGCATCCCAAAATTCATTAAACTGGCTGGCATCGCTCGGTAGTGGGTATTTCCCGCGCTGGTGATTGTGCATGTAGTCCACAAACCAATTCCACTGGTAAACTGTCTCCGCACCGAGGAGCGGAGTTTCGCCATTGATTTCGAGGAGTTTAATCTGTCCATCGGTAGTAACTGCCAAATCGAAGCGCACGCACAGCGATAAATCTTCGACTGGCTCGGTGCGATCCCAGCTATTTTTAATAGCTTGCCAATATTCGGGTCGAATCTGGAGTGCCTTCAAGCGTCGATCGATATCGCCGTCCTCATTATCGGTAAAAAACCAATCTAGAAATTCGACACACATTGCCCAGATTGCGTCTGTGGCTTCAGAAATTGCTGTTTCTTCCTGGCAATCGAATTCAATCGCGAAGGGTTGGGGGAGAGCTTCAACCCAGTATTTTTGCTGGGCATCGCTCAAAACATCAGCTTGGTAAGCATTTTCTTTAATATGATGCTGCCAATTAGAACGACGCGCTATTTTTATCGGTCTCATCTGGACTTACTTGCCTCCACTACCCGTACTCTTGAATGAGGACCCGAAGCCTTGAGAACTGCGCCCTCTAATCGTGCCAGTGCCAGATGTGCCAGCCGGACGTGTTGGCGCGGTAAAGCTAGTGTGTCGGGGAGCTGTGACCCTACCTGTAGCTGTTTGGGAGATCTCGCGACCGTAAGGGGTGACAATCCGACCGGGAGTACTACTCTGATAAACAGTGTGAGTTTCGTAAACTCGATGGTAGCTGCCACCAGAGTTAATGGAAGAATGGCTGGTATTGTTGGGTTCGATATAGCTGCCTCCATAGATGGGGCGGTAGCCAGCAGGAGTCACGCCAGCGGGAGTTGCTTCGCATTTAACGCCTTCGGCTTGGCATTCGGCCAGTGTTGCATAAACAGGTGCGGTCTTGTGATATTCTGCTTGTGCTACCTGCATTTGGGCGGCGCAGTCTTGGGGCTGAATCGGCGGTGCGGTTAGCGGCTGCGCTATTTGTCCAGCTTGATATTTTTTAAGCGACACCGCATATTCAGCTTGCTGCTTTTTGGTGTCAGCTTCGCACTGAGCGGTGGTTTGATAAAATACGACATCGATCGGTTCGTTAACCTCTTCCTCCGTCATATCCTCATTGTTAATAACGACCATTAGGACAACCGGAAGTACGAAAAGACCAGCGATCGCTAAACTTGTATAAACTATGTTCCGGTTAATTTTCCGGGGTTGTAGCTCTTTAGGTTCATCTTCTTGTTTGGTCATGATTAGTTCCTGGCAGCTCAATTCTCCAACGAGATCTGAATTAATAGAGGGCTTGCGACGATCGTTATTATCGATCGCTATCGTTAGGGTTCCCTCACTAATGAGACAATCGTACACAGATGTTGAAAACAGTTTGGGAGTGGCATTGGCACACTGTTTTCAACCTAGATAAACTACAAGGTACCGATTTCTAATTCCGCCTAATTGCTCTAAATCTTTTAAAGTTCATACGGATTCGCTAATGAATATTAGTGCCAACGTGAATATTATTAATAAACGCCCAATTTACTCGATACCTTGCTCGGTACTCCAAACGGAATCGAAGAGGTAGAAACAATCGATTTAACGGGGACTAATTGCACCGCACAAGCTTTGAGTTCTGGCTGCAACGAATCGGGACAAGCCGCATCGTGAGTAAATAGATTTGCTTCGGCATCTTTCGCCCAGAGTGCGCCCCAGTGCATCGGGACGAATACAGTACCGCGATTGATGGCGGCGGTAACTAAGGCCGGAAATCTGCCCGTACCGCGCCGCGATCGAATTTCGA
>NZ_JANPLS010000156.1:0-3423 GCF_031422475.1 Chamaesiphon sp. VAR_48_metabat_403 | reverse complement strand
ATCGAGAATACTCGGAATCGTACAGCTAGTCTTGAAATGCTCTACATGGATCGATTTAGCCGGAGCTGCTGCACTTTCGAGTACGCGTCGCGACAGTACAATGCGATCGCCCTTAAAGACCCGCTTCTTATGGTGTGGTGCAAGTACAGCCCCAGTGCGAATTTTGGGGCCGCCTAAGTCCATCATGATTTTACATGGCGTGCCTGTTTCTCGTTCGGCACGGCGGATATTGTCGATCGCGCCTTGCCAGATTTCAGGCGTATCGTGGGCGCAATTAATCCGCATACAGTTCGCGCCGCGTTGAATAAAACTTTGCACTAACTCATAGTTAGTAGCAGCTTCAGTATCCAGCGTGACCATAATTCTGGCTCGACGGTGGGGTGATGAGACACCAAATAGTTCTTCCGTGTGCTGCTGTAGTAATCGATCGCCTTCAAAGAAAAACTCGATCGGTGGACGCTGGAAATGTCGATCTGATTTAGAGCCACAGATGACTTCTAAAGTGGTAATTACCGCATCGAGGTTGGGCATCACCCGTCCTTCAATCCGACCTAATGAGGATAAACCCCAAGGTATGAGTGCCGCTTGGAGAGAGCGGAGATCGTGCCGACGTAAAGCTAAATACTCAGCTAAATTCAAGGCACTATCGATAAACGCTATCCGCTGAATGTGCGGGTTCCACTCATCAAAGATGGCTTTTCCGTCGTTTTCGACGGTCTGGCGTAGTGCTTGCAATGTCGATAGTAAACCCTGGGGACTGGATAGATTGGGTGTTTCGGTACTAGGTTTGGAAATTTGACTAACCATTTGAAAATCTCCTGAATTAACTTGGTTTCGATTCTCCTCCTCGGAAAAACTCGCCCTCCGACTCAAATCGATTCTCCAGGGGAGAGGCTACGCCAACGGAGCCAAAGTACCATCCAATCCATAGATGGGTTGGAATGGTATAGTAAGTTTGTTCATGGGCTTCAGTCGCTGACTAACAAAAACCGTATTGACCCTACTGGGACTAAGCGCGTTCGAGATCTGTGCGATTCCAGTGACCCAAATTTGCCGCCGCCTCATAGGTGCTGTGGAGAAATGTCAGGAGCATGGCTTCGGGATCGTCTGCTTGGCGCACGGTTTCATAGGACAACATAAACTCGTGCATTTGAGGGTGATAAAACGCTTCTGGCGGCTGAATCGGGTAAGTCTTGAACCCGTCCGGTTCGGGGTAAGCATAGGCATAAAAAACAGCCTCCGTCACCGCTCCACCGCCCGCCCAGAAGCCACAGCTACTGACTTCATGGGAGTAGGCTTCCCGCGTTACCCAGTCAGCCATTCCCGGCACTCCACCAGGGTGTTGGGGCGCGGTTCTTCCCGAAAAGCGAGTAACGGCGAGATCGAAACTACCCCAGAAAAAATGTACCGGACTGGATTTACCGATAAAGTCTGCTCGAAAGATCGTCATGATGCGATCGACTTGGACTAAAATTCGCCAAAATTTTTGGGCAGATTCTGGATCGTAGGCAAAATATCGCTTGTCTAGATCGAATGGAATCGGATTTTCGAGTTCTTGGGGCATCGTCCAAATTGAAACTTCGATATCGACTGCCTTTAATGCGGCCATTATTGCATGATAAAACTCTGCCACCGATCGCGTTACCAAGTCAATTTTCTGGATTGCGCCATCGCTGACTTCGATGTATAACTGACTCTCGATAAAATCAAATCGGATCTCAAAAGTGCGAGTTTGATAAGGAATTGCACCAGTAGTTAACCCGCGCGGAGTCACGTAGAGAGTCGATTGCCACCAATGATTGATGTTGGGAGATAGTGCCAGCCGAATTTTGCCGACGATCTGAGTCCAGAGGTGCAAGATAGTGTATGTATCCTGCCATGATGCCAGCGGCAAACTAGGAAATAGGGTTGTAGCAGGCAGATTGCCAGTGGAAATAACCATATAGAGACTTCCTCATGTGTAAATTAAAGTGACAATGACAAATTGCCCTCACCCCCAGCCCCTCTGTCTTGTCGTTTTTTTATTCGGGGGTTCCCCCCGAATAAAAACGCCGCTCCCAAGCTTGGGAGAGGGGAGCCAGAGCCGGAGGCGAGGGCGGGGTGAGGGCAAAGGGCTGGCATTTTATATTTAATTTCGCATAGCTACTTACCTCACTTGGGAAATGCCGATTCCGCAAAGCGGACGCTACGCGAACGACAATTAGTAATTTGCCAATCGGCACCTCGATTACCTCCGGTAGGCTACGCCAACGTGTCGATGAAAGTAAGTTTTAAGACAAGTCAAATAACAAAATTTCAGCGTTAGATTCGGTGGTCAATTCTAGCGATTCTGGACTGTTGATTTGCACCCCATCCCCTTCCCGCAATAATTCGCCATTGAGTGTGGCGATGCCCCGTGCTACTTGAACCCAAGCAAACCGATGTTGCGCTACTTCAAACTTCACCAGATCGCCCGTTGATAGCACTGAGACGTAGAGATCGATATCTTGATTAATTACCACCGAACCATCCCGCCCATCTTTGGAACCAACCAGCCGCAATTTGCCTTGCTTTTCGGCGAGGGGAAAATCGCGTTGGTCGTAGCGCGGGGTAATATTCTCGCGATCTGGTAACATCCAAATTTGGAGAAAATGAACGGGTTCGGACTCAGAATTATTAAATTCGCTATGCTGAATCCCCGTGCCTGCACTCATGATTTGCACATCGCCTGGGCGAATCACCGAGCCAGTGCCCAAACTATCTTTATGCGCCAATTCGCCCGCTAACACATAGGTGAGAATTTCCATGTCTTTATGTCCGTGAGTACCAAATCCAGCACCTGGAATAACTCGATCGTCGTTGATTACCCGCAGCGATCGAAATCCCATCCGATTGGGATCTTGACAGTTGCCAAAAGAGAACGTATGGTGGCTGTCCAGCCAACCAATTTTGCTATGCCCTCGGAGATTGCGATCGTGAATTGTGTGTACGGTAGTGCTAATCATCTCATCGCCTTGTATTAGTGGACTTGCTTAGATTAAGTAAACGGTTTAATGAATCTGCTGCTGCTCCATCGCCCGTTTTACCCCCTCGTCTTCGCGCCAATGATGATAAAAGCGGTCGAGATTGGGATAATTGACCAAGCCAGTCGGTAAACTATTGCCCCAACGAATCATCGCAAACGCATAGGCATCGGCAATCGTGCGGCGATTTCCCACCACATAATCTTTACCCTCTAAATGTCGATCTAAATGCTGGTACACGCGATCGATCAGTTTATAAGAGGCTTCCTTGATGGATTGCTTGGTAAGCTCGCTACTATCGGTCGAGTAGCGAGCTGTCATAAAAAATGGACAAAAAGCGGGATGTACATCACCCGTCAGAAAAGCCATCCAGCGGTCGAGGTCATATCCATCCTGCAATGTGCCATCATCGCCCAGCTTC
>NZ_JANPLS010000155.1:0-1693 GCF_031422475.1 Chamaesiphon sp. VAR_48_metabat_403 | reverse complement strand
CAAAGTTCAAAGATCTCAACGAAGCAAATCAGGTGCTTTCCGATCCAGAAAAGCGGGAGAAATATGACAAGTTCGGTCAGCACTGGGATCGCCCTGGTTATGGTGAAGTACCGCCACCTACCGGAACTAATGTCGGGACTGAAGATTTTAGTCAGTATGGTGATTTTGATTCGTTCATCAACGATCTACTGGGTCGTGAACGGAGAACTTCCACTAATCGCACTACAGGCAGTGGCTTTGACGATTTTGGCGGTGGATATCGTTCTCAGGCTCCCGCACCAGATACCGAAGCTGCAATCGCCCTCACTTTTTCCCAAGCATTTCACGGTGTCCAGCAACGGCTCCAACTCGACGATGACACGATTAATGTCCGCATTCCCGCAGGTGCCAAGCCAGGTAGTCGGATTCGGCTCAAGGGTAGAGGTCGCCCCAGTCCGTTCTCGCAACAGCGGGGTGACTTGTATCTCACCATTGAGGTATTACCTCATTCCTTCTTTAGATTTGAGGGCGATAACCTCGTCTGTGATGTGCCCATTCGCCCCGACGAGGCAGTGCTGGGGGCAGAAATCCAAGTACCAACTCCCGATGGTAGCGTGACGATGAAAGTCCCGAAAGGCGTGAAATCGGGGCAATCGCTCAAACTGCGCGGTAAAGGCTGGACGTTGCCAAAAGGGGGACGCGGCGATCTATTCGCCAAACTTCAAATCGTTACGCCCCGGCAGCTCAATGAAATCGAGCAGGAATGTTACGAAAAAATTCAGGCAAATACCACCTTTAACCCCCGCGCCCACTTACAGGAAATAACATTATGACTTTCAGCCTATCGACAACTGTAGTTTCAGAAGAGGGAGATTGCTTATACAGCTTTGAATATGCCGCCAATGCTGCCCAAACCTCGATCGCGGTCATACATGTTTATGTGCAGTTGGGTGTGATCGAACCCACTGGCTCGATGCTACATTCGCGCGAAATTGCCCGCATCGCTCAGATTCAGCGGTTGCGGCAAGATTTGGGAGTGAACTTAGTCGGAGCCGCGATCGTGCTGGATCTGGCGCAAGAAGTAGCTCAGTTGAAAGCACGGCTTGATGTCTATCGATCTCAGCCACAGAGTCTACGATGAAGCACCCACACCAACGGCCAGCCTTAGAACGAGAACGTGGCGAAGTCCTTCAACAGTGGGAAGATTGGTCGGAAATGCCAATGCTGGTGCTAAGTTTTGCGTGGTTGGGATTGTTTATCGTCGAGCTGGTTTGGGGGCTAACTCCAATCTTAGAAGCCATTGGGACGACCATTTGGATCGCTTTTATCCTCGACTTTAGCATCAAATTCACCCTTGCTCCGCGCAAACTTATCTACATCAAACATCACTAGCTAATTGCCCTCTCACTACTGATTCCAGCCTTGCGAATCTTTCGGATCATGCGAGTCATTCAGCCGTTGCAATCGATTCATGGAATTTGAGGGTTACAGTTGTTACGCATCACGATCGGTACCAACCGAGGAATGCGCTTATTTGGTGCCAGCTTTCAGCGGCGCGGGTTTGGCTATGTGCTGGGATTAACTGTAATCGTCACCCTGATTGGATCGGCTGGTATGTATGCGTTCGAGCGCGAAGTTCCCAATGGGATTATTACTGACTATGGCATTGCATTGTGGTGGACGGCAATGGTGATGACGACGATTGGATCTGACT
>NZ_JANPLS010000154.1:0-17193 GCF_031422475.1 Chamaesiphon sp. VAR_48_metabat_403 | reverse complement strand
AAAATCCCCTCCTCTGCGAAGGCAGACGCTACGCGAACGGAGGGGTGCCCGTAGGGCTACTGGTCGGGTCACCCGCCCAGTGGGGTGGGTAGATCTCCGATTCGCAACACCAAATCCAAACACATATATATAGACAACCCTTAAATACCCGTCAAAGGCAAATTTACACACTTCAATTGTATAAATGCACTTCGCGGGGATTTTTTTGCCCCAACTACTAGCTGTTAGCTACCAAGCATCATCCGATCGAGAGATATATTGCCCAATTTCAAAAATTCTTTTAAGTCGTAATTTCCGCACCCAGAGAGAGTTTGATAGTAGGATAACCGTCTGTTTTAAAAGATTTTAAAAAAAAGTTGGTTGGGGGTGATAGGTAACTTGAAAGAAGTGGGTAAGCTGAGGACACGAAGCAAACGCAACGCAACACACCACCCCAAACCTTACAGGAAATAATCAAAATGAGAACTGAACTACAAGCTAAATTCATCCAACACCTCAACAGCCGCAAAAACAGCGAAAAAGGTTTCACATTAGTCGAACTGTTAGTTGTAATTATCATCATCGGAATCTTGGCTGCAATCGCTTTACCTAACTTCCTCAACCAAACTTCTAAAGCCAAGCAGTCCGAAGGGAAGCAAAACGTTGCTCTAATCAACAAAACCCAAAACGCTTTCCGTGCTGAAAATACCGCCTTTGCGACTGCGTTCGATGTTTTAGCAATCGGTAGTGTTACTGGTCCTGCTGGTGCCGGTTCTACTGTTAACTACACTTACGCGCTCACTACTTCGGTTCCTAACGACGCTGGTAGTATTCTTGCTACCGCCAGAGATGGTGGTCTCAAAGGTTATAGCGGTGCTGCTGTTCGGTTTGGTAACGGTGCCGGACAAAACGTAATCGGAACTGTCTTGTGTGAAGCACTCACCCCTGGTACTGCTGCACCAGCCGCTGCCACTGCGCCCGCAGGTGCTACACCTACTTGTGGTGCTGGTCTAACTACTTTAAGTCTGTAGGTAAGATGTGCAGGTCTTCAAATCAAGATCTGTACGTTCGCTACACACCCAAATGGCACATTAACGGTGGGTATCTTACCCACCACTTGTTTTAATCACTTATAATCAACAATCCAATCTAGTGTCAATTGTGGCAGGAATACGTACAAATGAGAACTGAACTACAAGCTAAATTCATCCAATATCTCAATCGCAAACCCAGTGAAAAAGGTTTTACATTAGTCGAATTGTTAGTTGTCATTATCATCATTGGGATCTTGTCAGCGATCGCCCTGCCTAACTTCCTCAACCAGTCTTCTAAAGCTAAACAAAGTGAAGGCAAACAAAACGTCGCACTAGTCAACAAAACCCAAAACTCTTATCGCGCCGAAAATAATAGTTTCGCATCTTCTTTTGATGTGTTGGCAATCGGTACTATTACCGGGGTCACAACTGGTGACAGTAAAAACTATACATATACACTTTCTACGAGTGCCGTCAATGACTCAGCGAGTATTCTCGCTCAAGCAAAATTTGCTGAACTCAGAGGCTACAGTGGTGCTGACGTGCGGTTTGGTAACGGTTCTGGACAAAATGTCAATGGTACCGTCATCTGTGAAGCCCTTGTTGCTGGTACTACACCTCCTAACCCTGCTACTGCTCCAGCAGGCGCAAAGCCCACCTGCGGTGCTGGTCTGACCACTCTCAGTATCTAAGTAGTAGCCCAATTTTATCTAAAAATCTATGTGTGCGCCGGATATTTAGGTGCAACATTGACATCGGAAATCTCAAGCACCAATCGACTTGAAACTAAAAATTTATCGGTAGATATACTGTCAACGCAACAAAGCGATCGATTTTGTTCCGTAGTTACCTGGATTCGCTCTCGATATCTGGCTGCTTATACTGAAGGATGATTTGTCCTTTGTCAGGGTGTAGTTTATGCAGGTATCAATATCTAACCCCACGATCGAATCGCTCGCTCGACCTTCACAGGCGATCGATTTTTATGAAGCAGCGATCGCGACTGATGAGACGATCGCGAGTAATTATTGGCATTTAGGGATTGCTTATCTATTGTCAGATCGAGAGGACGACGCGCAAGCAGTTTGGTTTATCCCTCTATCTACAGCAGCCGAGAGTGAAATTGACAATTTGACTGAAGATCTGTTGGCAGTATTAGCACGAGCCGCTAATGACTACACTGAAATACCAGAGCTAGAGACAGCTTGGCTCCTCTGTCAACAAATCTGGGCACTCGCACCAGATCGAGTCGAAAATAGCTTACACTCGCTCTGTCTAGCCAGCCAGATGGGCATCCTCACATCAGAATTGTTAGTTGAGTCGCAACTGCAAGATTTATTGTCAGCATGTGAGATCGGCAGTATTAATGACGATTTGCTAGAGAGTGCGATCGGCACGTTGGTAACCATTCAGACAGATTTGAGCTTAGAACTGATTGAGTATTGCTTACAGCTTACTGGCTCTGGACGAGAATCGATTATTATTAGGCTCATCGCTATTTTACAACAACTGTTCGACCTCCAAGATCGCAATTTATATCTAGTTAAATTAGTAGAAGTATGCGATCGAGTCAAACCGGATTTTTTAAATACGCTGCAAGGTTTGAGTTATGTATATTCAGGTGTCGGTCGCTATTCAGAAGCGATTACCGCTGCCGAAAAGTATTATCAATTGGCACCAGGAATCATCGAGCGATTGTTTGGGAGCCATCAACTGCAAAGAGTTCATTTTACGGCGGGAAATTGGCAGGGTGAAGCAGCTAGAATCGATCTCCATCGGCAGTTACTCAAAGAGATGATTGAGATATCGCCACAAGACTTAGACCGTGGGCGATGCAAAGTATTACTGATATCTTCATTTTTCTTACCCTATACCGAAGACAATCCGCTCGTCAATAAATCATTACAAAATCAAATTGCAGCTCTCTATCAACAGAATATCCATTCAACTTGTCTTAACGCAAAATTTGACAGCTCTATAATAGAAAAGCCAGTTGGATGTCTGCGGATTGGTTACATCGGTTCTACGCTGAAAAAACACTCGGTGGGTTGGCTGAGTCGATGGCTACTACACCATCACGATCGCCAGTCTTTTCAGGTATTTCTCTACTGTATTAATCTGAATTCAGCAGATGAGTTCAACCATCAATGGTTCAGGGACAAAGTAGATATCACTTCATACTTTGGGGCTTCATCATCAGAAGTTGTCGCTCAAATTAGGGCAGATGAAATCGATATTTTAATTGACTTGGATAGTCTGACTTTGGATGTCACCTGCTTGGTGATGGCCGAAAAACCAGCTCCAGTTCAGGTGAGTTGGTTGGGATGGGATTCTACAGGTATTCCCGCGATTGATTACTTTGTTGCCGATCCTTACGTGCTACCAGATGATGCTCAAGATTATTATCAGGAGAAAATTTGGCGATTACCTCGGACGTATTTAGCCGTTGATGGCTTTGAAATTGGTACCCCAACCCTACGACGTGCCGATTTAAATATTCCGGCTGATGCGGTAATTTATCTGAGCGGTCAATCTGGATACAAACGCCATCCAGATTGTATTAGAAATCAGATGCAAATTATTAAATCTGTACCAAATAGCTACTTTTTAATTAAAGGCGATAGCGACGCGGCAACTATCCAAGATTTCTTTGGTAAATTAGCTACAGAAGTAGGATTAGATGCAGATCGACTGCGCTTTTTAGGCAGAGATAGAGATGAATATACGCATCGTGCTAATCTAGCGATCGCAGATATAGTTTTAGATACTTTTCCCTACAATGGTGCCACCACAACTCTCGAAACTTTGTGGATGGGGATTCCGATGGTAACGCAAGTCGGTCAACAATTTGCCGCACGCAATAGTTATACTTTTATGCTGAATGCTGGTATTACTGAAGGAATTGCTTGGAGTCCGCAGGAATATATCGACTGGGGCATAAAATTGGGACTCGATCGCGATTTACGAGATAAGATTCACGGTAAATTAAAATCGGGACGAGCTACTGCACCTGTTTGGAATGCTAAACAATTTACTCGCGATATGGAGCAAGCTTATCGAGATATGTGGGCAAAATATCAGCAGGAGCAACACGATCTAAATTAATCGGTTTTCGGATTGTTTTTTAATTACTCCTTTATTTCCTCAGCATCTGCTCGACCCTAAACAAATGCAAACTCTAGATACTTTACCAATTATAGAAACGGATCTTCATGCCAATCCTACTAGCTTAGAACAGGTTGCAGATCGGTATGAAACATTAATTAATGAGGGAAACACCGATAATAATAACTATTGGTATTTAGGGCTAGCTTACCTACTTCAGGATCGCGAACTCGATGCTCAAGCTACTTGGTTTATTCCGTTTGAATCAGCTTCCGAGCTGGAGTCGGAAGTTTTAACTAGTGAGTTATCAGCTTTACTCGATCGATCGGCTACTGAAGAATTTTATGCCAATAATCTCGATAATGCTCGATCGATCTGTCAATGTTTGCAATCGATCGATCCTTTTTGTATAAATAATTTATTGCGATCGATTTTATTGGAGATTAGATTCGAGAGCTTTACACCCGATCTGTTGCTAGAATGGCAGGTGAACGAGTTAGTTGTCGATAGCGATCTTAGCAAGGTAGATCGTAATTTATTAGCAGATTTATTGAGATCGCTACTAAATTTTCCGGCTGAATCTACATCTCGATCGATCGAGACACTTATTCTAACATACTTGCACGATTCGGTTGTAGAAGTCGATAATTTAGCTAACGATATTATGAATGCATCGCATCGGACTGGTGCGAATACATTCATGGTCGATATTCTTGAATTTTGTCGAACTTTACAACCGCAGAATTTCCAGATCGCCCATATTTTAGGGCGCATTTACTCAGATATGGCGTGTCACGATCGGGCGATTGAAACCTGTGTAGCTATTTACGATCTATGCACTAATATTTGCGATCGAATTCGAGCTAGTTATCCATTGCTAATTGCCTATTTAACCGCAGGTAATTGGCAGCAAGCTAGTCTGGCACTGCAAAGACATCAGCAATTAATCGAGCAATTTAGTACCGAGACATTTTCACAACTAGATTTAGTTACCAATCAAAGAATTATTGTCGCTAATGTATTCTCACCATATACAGACGATCGACCAGCCTATTATCGACAACTCCAAAATAAAATTGCCGATATTTATCTAGAACATAATCAGGCTCATCTTAAAAACTATATTGCCGAGCCAGCTTCATTACCGAAACTCGCAGGGGTAATCAGAATTGGCTATGTCGGCTCGACGCTAAAAAGTCATTCTGTCGGCTGGCTGAGTCGGTGGTTATTTCAGAATCACGATCGCGAAAAATTCCAAGTTTTTACTTACTGTATCAATCAAAATCCTGACAATCCATTTTATCAAAAATGGTTTCGAGATCGATCGAACATCAGCTATTGTCTGGTAGCCGATGGCGAACGCGTTGCTGCCCAAATTCGTGCCGATGAGATCGATATTCTCATCGATTTAGATAGTTTGACTTTAAATATTACTTGTCAAGTATTAGCTGCCAAACCAGCTCCAGTTCAGGTAAGTTGGCTGGGTTGGGATGCCACGGGTTTAGCAACTGTCGATTATTTTATTGCCGATCCTTATGTATTGCCAGCTAATGCTCAAGACTATTACCGAGAAAAAATTTGGCGATTACCACAGACATATTTAGCTGTGAATGGTTTTGAAGTTGGTATTGCCACTCTCAGTCGGCGGGAGCTAAATATTCCCGACGATGCGATTATTTATTGGAGCGGACAAAGAGGCTTTAAACGCCATCCGCAAACAGTCAGAGCGCAGATGCAAATTATTAAAGCGGTACCTAATAGTTACTTTATTGTTAAAGGCGACACAGATCCAAAAATTATTCAAGAGTTTTTCGGGCAAATTGCGATCGAAGAAGGTGTAGAATTCGATCGATTGCGATTCGTCGGATCTGTGGCTGACGAACCTACTCATCGTGCTAATTTGGCGATCGCCGATATAGTTCTCGATACTTTCCCCTATAATGGTGCCACCACGACTCTCGAAACTTTGTGGATGGGGATTCCGATGGTAACTCAAGTCGGACAACAATTTGCGGCGCGCAATAGTTATACCTTTATGCTCAATGCGGGAATTGAGGAAGGAATTGCTTGGAGCTTGGCAGAATATATTGAGTGGGGGGTAAAATTGGGACTCGATCGCGATTTACGAGACAAAATTGCTGGTAAACTGCGATCGGGTCGAACTACCGCACCTGTCTGGAATGCCAAACAATTTACTCGCGATATGGAGCAAGCATTTCAGGAAATGTGGGCAAAATATCAAGAGCAAAACCAGCATGAGGCGATTGGAGACTATTCTAATAATTAAACATAGTTTCTACCTAAAACCTCAGCGGTTAAAAACCGCTGCTCATAGTGCGAAGTCCGCGTAGGCGGACTAGTTTCTTAGTCCGCGTAGGCGGACTTTGCAACATTAGCCGCGACTTCAGTCGCAGATAAAAAATAGATAGTAACTAAAGTTAATTAAACATAGTTAAAATAACCATCCGCCAGACTCAATCCCGATGTATTTTGGACAATACCAATTAATTCTGGCTCGCCGGAGCGATTGTTGTAAATAGCCGTACCCGTATTTTCACCAGCAGGCGCGGTACCGAGCGAATAGTCTGCGGCGGTTCCTTTGAGTTGAATGACATCGCCAGTCGCCGAGAAGCCAACGATGTTGGCGTAGTCATTAATGCCGCTGGTGGTGCTATCGCCATCGTTATAATAAACCCGATTGGCATCGCCGAGGATGAAGCGTTCGCGTAGCGTCTCTGGAAGAGAATCGCGATTTCCCGAACCGATGAGGGTGTCGATTTCGCCTTTACCCGCAGTGCTATTAGGATCGACACCGAGGAGGGAATTATTGCTACTCCCGCCAAGGAGTAAATCGTTGCCTGTGGTGCCTTGAGTAGATCCGACTTTTACGCCTGCTGTGTGCGTCGTGGCGCGATTGAATGTCATTTCCAGTCTGGAGCCTACTAAACTATAACGATCGGCTCCTGTGGCGGTGATCCCTTGCCCTGTGGGGATGTTAAGATCGATCGAGATGTTACCTTCACCATTGAAAGTATAGTCGAGATTTTGACCGTCGCCTGTCACCGAGAGGAGTTCGGCGCGTTGTGCGAGTGCGACGATGTGAGTGACTTTATCTGCTTGGGTGCCTAAGTTAATTTGGTAGTCGCCGCCTGTTTTTGTCAGAAATACGGAGTTGTTATCGAAGGCGTAGTAATTACCGACGTTTTTAATTTTTTGAGCCGATTGGATGTCGAGTGAGAATTTACCGACTCCGGCGGTGCTGGCATCTGGGGTGACTCGTGCGTTAATTGTATCGCCGACTTGCTGGCTAGTGACTTGAGATTTGGCAAATGTCCGAATCCGGTTTTGTGCGTCGTCGAAGGTGACAAATTCGGTACCGTCGGCGGCAGCTCTGGCGATAAAGTTAGTATACATTGCCGGATCGTAGTTCGGATCGGCTCCGGTCGCGCCGTAATCGTGCCAAGCAAATTCGATAATTGGTTTGCGGCTGCGTTTGAGCTGGTTGTATTCTCGCTCCCATAACGCGGCGGTTTGCACACTGGTGAGTTTTTGAAAACCAATCGCGTTAAAATCAAAGGAGATATTAGGTGCGAAATATACGGCTTTAGCTGTCGGTTCGAGGAAGCCAAAAGCGTTATTATAGGCAGTGCCTACGCCTGTATAATACTGGAAATAATTATCGATTTGCCGATCGAGTGCCAAGCTATCGGGATTTCCGGGTGTGGCTGCACCAGTAATGTTAGTTCCTAATTGGCTGGCGATAACATTTTTCGATTGGTTAAATTCAAATTCAACCTCGGTTGGTGTCAGATTGCTGGGAGATTCTGGATGCGTATATGAGTGCGTACCGATTTCGTTTCCCAATGCCAACCAGCGTTGATAAATTGGTTGCATTACATTCCAATCGGTATATTCATTTTTAGCAAGATCGTTACCGATATTGATATAGTGCGAACCGACGAATCCGTATTTATCTTTCCAATTTGTTAATACATCAGTAAGTTTTGATTCTATTTGTGGTGCTTCGATCGCATATTTCGATCGATCTACATCATCGCGGGACAAAAATAAGCTATTATTTCGAGTCAAATCGAGGCTAATGCGGGTAGCATCTGGCTCGACGATCGATTGAATTGCTGGTGCGACAATGTTAGAATCGGCAAAGATCGATTGATTGGCAAAATGGATATTTTGACCACCTGTTTTGGTTGCGATTACGGCGTTATAATTCGTCCCCTCGATCTTCTGTTCTGCTAGAGTTTTGCCAGTCGAATCGATCGCACTATACGCGGCAAAAGCAGTCCCGCGATCGTAATTAACTAAAGTTTCGCCACTATTCAATCCCGCTAAAATATTGTTATTAACATCTTTAGTTGTCACAACGGCATTCCGAATGCCACCGCCAGCAGTGCGTTGGACACCGAGCAGATTTTTCATCCGACTGTAAGCATCCCCACCTAATACCGCACCCGTTTCATCGTTGGTAATAAAATCGCCAGCCGCAATTATGCCAATTTTATATTTATCTACAGCTTCGGTGAGTGAAGTTTCGATCGCACTCAGATCGGCTTTGTTAATATTACTAAATGATGGAAATACTAAGGCATCGTAATTAACGAGATTATTTATAGATTTAAGATCGGCTTCGGTAATTAAGTCAAACGGAATACCTGCGGCGATCGCCTGAGTTTGAGCGTTAGCAAATAGTTGACTGTAAGCCTTCTTGTCAAAATAGTTATTTGCAGAAGTTTCTGAATAAACAATTGCAATTCGCTTGCTCGAATTAGTCCGACTTGGTAAACTCATACTGCCAATACTCAAACTATTATTTGCATAGTCATCAGTTATAAAGACTCGATCGTTTACATCTATATAAGCATCGATACCCATTTGGGCAGTACTGGTAATTGCCTTGGGAATGATAATTTCGAGCGTTTTACCATCGCTACTGCGGGCAAAATCTACCGCACCAATAAAATTTTCTCCTGCCGCTCCACTGTATAAATATGGTTTGCCATCTGCGGCAATATTAATATTATATTCCGCCCCAACTGTCGAACCAAATACCTGATAACCCGTATTTTTATTGCGATCGATATTCAACCAAATTGTCGTATTTGTACCAATTTCTACTTGACTAGAATCGATCGCGATAACATAACCATCATCGGTATTTTTGCCATATACCAGATAACCCGCTACCTGTTGACGAGCCGCCGCATCTAAACGATCGATCGATCTCCAATCGCCTAAACTACCATCGATTTTAATGGTACTATTTTGTTTAAAAGTGGCTGTAGTAGAAGCAGACTCAATCGATTCAGACATGCTCGTAGCGTTAAATATTAGCTCCCAGTATTGTGAATACGTTCGATCGACTTAGTTCGATCTGCCTACGTGTAAATACGGGTGTTAATACTAAACCACTATATTTCTATACTTGTCTGCGATCGACATCACTCACGATCGCGATCTAATAATCAACGCTGAATTTCTCTAGCCGTGACTTTTCGGCCAAGTCACATAAAAAGTCGTCCCCTGTCCTAAACTCGACTCTAGCCGAATCGTACCTTGCTCTGTTTCGACGATCTTTTTGACGATCGCTAAACCGACTCCCGTACTGTCACTATTGTCCTTACCTATGAGAGTTTGGAAGATGGCAAAGACTTTGGCATGATGTTCTGGGGCGATGCCGGGGCCGTCATCTTTGATGATAAATTCATGGTAGTCGGGATGTTCGATCGCCGAAATTTGCAGATGTCCGGTGACAGAATCATGGTGCTTGATGGCGTTGCTAATCAGGTTGGTCAAGACTTGGCTCAAAAATACCCGCTTGGTCGAAAGTATTGGTATCGGTGGCTGAATGTCGATTCTAAAGCCCTCTGGCGGGTCAATGGAGTCGATAATCTCAGCTAGGAGTTCGGCGAGGTCGAAGGTTTCCACTGTAGCTCCTTGCCTGCCTGCGCGGGCGTACAGGAGCAAGCTGTCAATCATTGACTCCATCCGTTTGACGCGGGTGCGGAGGAGCTGAAACTGTTGCTGGTTGTCTGGTGGCAACTTATCTTCTAAATCGTCTTCAATCCACTGAGATAGGTTGGAGATCGCGCGCAAGGGAGCCTTGAGATCGTGAGAAACGGTATGGACGAAGCTGTCTAGCTCATTGTTGCGATTGACTAAAGCTACTTCGGCGAGTTTGCGATCGGTGATATCATGTCCGATGCCGACTAGCCCCAAGATATTGCCATCTACGTCGCGCAGTGGGGCTTTGGTCGAGAGGAAAGTCCGCACATTCCCGTCGATGACGATCGGTTCTTCAAACATTGCGGGGACACCAGATTCGATAATGGATCGATCGTTAGCGCGAATTGCTTCGGCGGCCGCGCGGTCTTCGATCAAGAAAAATTCGTCTTTGCCCAGTAGTTCGGCGACTGACTTACCAAAGTAGTCAGAGATCGCAGGATTGACAAATAGGAATCGTCCGGCCCTATCTTTGGCGAAAATGATATCGACTGAGTAATCGCCGATCGCATTTAGCAATGTCAGCGTTTCGTGCTGTTTGGCTGCGGCGAGTTTGCGCTCGGTAATCTCCGCGACAAAAATCGTCAGGCTACTCGGTGACGGATAAATGCGGTATTCGTGCCACTGCTGCCAAGCCGGATAGAAGTGTTCAAACTGCCTAGGAGCGAGATCGCCCATTGCTTGATGAAAATGGACGTACACCTCATTCCCGACGGCTGGGGGAAACAACTCCCACACATTGCGACCGATGATTTCGGCGCGGGACATTCCCGCCAGTTCGCAAAAGCGATCGTTGATGTATATAAAGCACCAATCGCGATCGAGCACATAGAAGCCATCCCGAATACTCGTTAAAATACTTTCAACTTGCGCCTTGGCTGTTTCGGCTTCCAGTCGTAAGGCTTGCTCCCGCTGGGTCGCGGCTTGGCGCATTTGCGCTAGTTTCAAGGTTACTTCCACGCGCACTAGCAGTTCGCGGGCAGAGAAGGGCTTGGTGATATAGTCATCAGCTCCGGCTGCTAGTCCTTCCAGCCGCGCCTCTTCTCCGGCTCTAGCCGACAGCAGGATAATGGGGATTTCTCTAATTTGCGGGTCGCTGCGGAGGGTTTGCAACAAGCTCAGTCCATCGAGGTTGGGCATCATCACATCTGCCAAGAGCAAATCGGGGATCTGGTGGCGGATCGCGGCTAGGGCGGCAACACCATCGGCTACTGCTACTACTTGGTACTGTGGACTCAGCAGCCGCCGCAAGTAATCGCGCAGATCGGCGTTGTCGTCTGCGAGGAGAACCCTGGCAGTTCGAGCGGGTTGATGGTCGAGGACGGGTTGAATTGAGGATTGGACGATTAGATCGGGACTCACATCGGCTAATCGGGTCGTATCTAACGCTACCCAGCTTGCAGCTTCTTCGACAAAACCGTTTGCGCCAATTTCCGTTGAGATGAGAGTGCGAGTCGCACCGATCCGATCTGGGGGTAAATGCGCCGTCCCAGTGGGAATGGTAATGGTAAAACAGGTCCCCGTACCTTCGACGCTGGTGACATCGATCGAGCCTTGATGCAGCTCGACCAACCTTTTCACAAATGCTAGCCCGATCCCCGAACCTTCATGAGTGCGCGATCGAGTGCCACTGACGCGATAAAATCGCTGAAATAGTCGCGGTAGTTCGGCGGTGGGAATGCCGACTCCAGTATCGCGGACGCTGAATTCTACCCCATCCGCCACTGCTTGCAACCGCACGGAGATCGAGCCGGAAAATGTAAACTTGAAGGCATTGGAAATCAGATTGAAGACGATCTTTTCCCACATCTGCCGATCGACGTACACGGTTACCGACAGGGGCGGACAGTCGATTTCTAGCTCCAGCCCAGCTTGCTCGACGAGCGATCGAAACATGCTAGCCAGCTCGACGGTGTAAGTAGCCAAATCCGTTGGCTCGTAAGATGCCTGAATCCGCCCAGCTTCAATCCGCGCGAAATCTAGCAGCGTGTTGACCAGCTTTTGAAGGCGGATACCGTTGCGTTGGATCAGTTGAAGCTGTTCGCGCTCGGCGGGTTGGACGCGATCGGCTAATGAATTGGACAGTTCCTCTAACGGGCCGAGCATCAACGTTAGAGGCGTGCGAAATTCGTGGCTGACATTACTAAAAAATACTGTTTTAGCCCGATCGATTTCGGCTAGGGCGATGGTGCGTTTGCGTCCTTCCTCAAGCGATCGAGCGGTGGAGATCGCCGTACCGAGCTGCCCTGCCAATAGCTCGCAGAAATTCTGATAATCTCGATCCAATACCCGACGCGGACTTATGCCCACTACACAGATGTGTGCTAACCCTGCTTGAGGTGTTCGAGTGACTGGGATCGCCACAGCAATTGTGGGGATGAGATCGAGGGATTGGCTAGACCAATCGATCCGCTCGGTCAGATCGAATCGTTGGGAGCGACCAGTTTCCAGAACTTGCTTAAAACAACGGCTCAAGTCAGTTTCGGCATCAGCACAATTGACTTCGATCGGGCTGAGTTCCGTCCCTGCTGTCAATCCAGTTGCCACAGTTAAGCTAGCTTGCCCAGTTGCGGGATCGACTGAATAGAGCAGCACGAACGACGGATCGTCAGGATTTTTAGCAAGCACCGCAACACTGGCTGCACACGCTGCTTCAACTGTAGTCAGTCCTGCCGTTTGTGCGGCAAGTTCGCTCAAGGTGTTCAAGCGACGTTCGCTTAGAACGTGTTTCGTCGTCTCTGTCACCGCCGTAAAAACGCCACCCACATTCCCCGTTTCATCCAAAATCGGACTGTAGGAAAATGTGAAGTAACATTCTTCGAGATAACCATTGCGATCTAGCGAGAACAAGGCATCCTCAGACCAAGTTGCTTCGCCCTGCGTCAATACGCCGTCCAGCATCGGCTCGATTACCTCCCAAACTTCCCACCAGCACTCTCGTCCGCGCTGTCCGAGTGCATACGGATGTTTGCTCGTTCCCAACATCGGACGGTAAGCATCGTTGTAGAGCATCACAAACTCGCGCCCCCACCAAATCAGCATCGGAAAACGAGATTGCAGACAAATACTGACTGATGTGCAGAGGCTTTGCGGCCAAGTCTCCACCGCGCCCAGCGGTGTTTGCGACCAGTCGAGGGCGCGCATTCGGGTGGCGAGTTCGCTATCGCCTGGAAAAAAATGTGCCAGTTCGCGATCGTTCAAAGCAGCGGTGTTGGATGATGATTGTGGCTCATTTTTCATGGGTTGTTCCAAAAAGAATGTTTGGAAATACGGAGATCGTTGGCGGTAGCGGAGCGTTTGCCTTAGCAATAGCCTACCTGAGGTAATCGGGCAGCATCTCATTGTAACGAACTTGGGTTAGGGTCAAGAATCTTCCGAGATCGATCGATAGTAATGTTACGATCTAGTTATCGATTCTCCAAGGGAGAGGCTACGCCAACGATGACTGTAATCTGCCATGTCCGCACGCGATATCTTTCATAACGTAGTGAAAACTGCTTTAGAACATGATGGTTGGACGATAACTCACGATCCTCTCTCACTGGAATTTGGACTGGGTTCGCTCTATGTCGATTTAGGTGCAGAAAGAGTAATTGCAGCCCAGCGAGAAAATGAAAAAATTGCAGTTGAAGTAAAAAGCTTTCTCAGTGGTTCGGCTGTTTCGGAATTTCATACAGCACTCGGACAATATTTAAATTATCGATTGCTGATGCGAGAACAATATCCTGAATATAAATTGTACTTGGCTATTCCATTAAGTAACCCAAGTTGCTACCTATAACCTCAGCGGTTAGAAACCGCTGCTCGTAATGCAAAGTCCGCGAAGGCGGACTAATAAACTAGTCCGCGAAGGCGGACTTTGCAACATTAGCCACGATTTCAATCGTAGGCGTTCTATAGGTAGCAACTTAGGTTAAGTACCTATGATTCTTTCTTTCAACACCGAATCTATGGTTGTGTGGTGCATCTAGATATTAAAGATGGCAAAATCTGGATTCAACACAATGGCACCGAATTTGATATTGCTGTCAAACTTGCCGAGATCGGAATTGACAAGCAAAATATCGTGAATGGATTCCATTCGAGCTATATGCGACAGTTCACAGAATTTGCGGTTGGCTGACAAATAAAGTAATGAGTAGGTTGGGTCGATCCGCTTTCGCGGAGCGTCTCCTATGGAGAAAACCCAACACAGCTTCGTCGTAGGTAATCGAGATCGAACTAAGTACAAGCTTTTTGTTGTGGAACAAGCTCATTACTCAAAGAATCGCGATCTGCTTTCTCAAGAATTATCTTTACTCTTTGCTGCTGCTCCTCTGGCGAAATCCATTCAAACACAATATCATTTTGTTGACCATCGATCGGTTCTGTATGTCCGCGCTCTCCTGACAGAAACACCATTGGAATGCGATCTGGAAAAGCGGCGCAAGTACCATCAAAGCTGTAGTGTTTACAAATTGGGCATCCTATTTTTTGCTGATTCATAATTTATCTACTTGGTGTGTAACTACTTGTTCTTTGTTAAAGATAATAACTAAAGTTCCAAGCCCACGAATCTCAATCGAGTCAAAACCTCGATCGATTAAAAGTATAGTTATTGCTTTTGCTTGCTCATCATCATAAGGAATTTATGAGCGATCCTGAAACCTTAAAAATTCAATGCTGTTCTGAAATATTTTAGGGTTGTTCGATCTAACCATGACTGTCAAAAGCCTGGGTTCTGATACATCTGCATATTGCATGGCATCGTACCTGTTAAACGCCAGATAGAAGCCATTTCCGTAACTATTGACAAGATTGGAATCGAGAATGATTCCCTTTGAGATAATGCTTTCCGCATTCCTGCGGCTAGTCCCATGATAAAAATCTTGCCCTTGGTAGTAGCTATCTTTAGTATATTCGTCCGCTTCAGACTTTGACATCATTGGCTTCCAGTTCACCTGATTTCCTCAATCCAACCACTCAATTTTTTCACATAACCAAGCACGTATCGATCTCTGAAGCCCTTGGATGTGTCTTCTAGCCATGACTCTTCGGCCAGGTCACATAGAAAGTTGTCCCCTGCCCCAAACTCGACTCTAACCGAATCGTACCTTGCTCCGTTTCGACGATTTTTTTGACGATCGCTAATCCAATGCCCGTACTATCACTATTATCCTTACCTGCAAAAGTTTGGAAGATGGCAAAAACTTTTTCGTGATGTTCTGGGGCGATGCCAGGGCCGTCATCTGTGACGATAAATTCATGGCAGTCTGGATGTTCGATCGCCCAAATGTGAAGATGTCCGGTTACCGAAGTATGGTGTTTGATGGCGTTGCTAATTAAGTTGGCAAAAACTTGGCTCAAAAATACGCGCTTAGTCGTAAGCTTTGGCAACGGTGGCTGAATCTCGATTCTAAAGCTCTCTGGCGGAGCGAGGGAGTCGATAATCTCAGCTAGGAGTTCGGCGAGGTCAAAGGTTTCCAACTGAGCTTCTTGTCGCCCTGCACGGGCGTATAGCAGCAGAGAGTCAATCATCAACTCCATCCGTTTGACGCGGGTACGCAGAAGCTGAAACTGTTGCTGATTGTCTGGTGGCAACTGGTCTTCTAAATCTTCTTCAATCCAGACTGACAAGTTGGAAATCGCCCGTAAGGGAGCCTTGAGATCGTGAGAAACGGTATGTACGAAACTGTCTAGCTCTTTGTTGCGTTCGGCTAATGCTAGTTCGGTGGTTTTACGAAGGGATATATCTGCCACTAGTCCGAGCATCCGCGTAGCTACCCCTTGGGCATTGTGATAAATGTACCCACTCGCCCAAATCCAGCGCACCTGGTTATCGGCACGGCGAATTTGGCACTCAAAATCCCAGGGTTCGTTATTGGCGATCGCATATTGGTATTGACGATCGACTTCTGCGCGATCTTTGGGTAGAACATGTTCGAGAAACATGTCGTAAGTCCACTGGGCTAACAGGGATTCGTAGCCAAAAATCAGATCGTGTTGGAGGGAACGGTTCGCTGTCCCATCGGCTAAATTCAAGTCCCAGTCGCCAAACTCGGCTGCTGCTAACAAATAGTTGAGCTTTGCTTTACCTTCTTCGATGGCTGCTTCAGCGCGTTTGCGATCGGTGATTTCTTGGACGACGACATTAATCCCTGCGATCTGTCCGGTTTCATCCCTCAGCGGATAACAATTTTGAATCCAAGTTCGCTCGACTCCAGGAGAAGCTGTAGTTTCACCACTAATTTCGATATTCAGTAGTGGCTCTCCGGTGGTGAAGATGCTCTTGAGGATCGGTTCGTCTTCATCTGCCACACTAGGCACGATTTCGCGCAGCGTGCGCCCGATATGGTCGTCAATATCGATACCATTAATTTCTGCCAGCCGCTGATTGAGGCGGACATAGCGCAATTGGCGATCGAGAACTGTTAGCCCGATAGGTGCGGTTTGATAAATTGCTTCGATTTCCATCAGTTGTCGTTGCACGAGTAATTGACTCTGATGTAACTCTTCCTCGGCGAGTTTGCGCTCAGTGATGTCGGTAGTAAAGCCGATGATATTTATCCTTTGTCCATGCGAATCATACTGAAAATAGTTGCGATCGGATACATATATCCAGTGCCCTGCGGCATGACGGATGCGATATTCGCCCTCAAACCGATCGATCCCCGCTGGAGCCGCCAGGAACTCCGCTTGGGCGCGCTCTATGTCGTCGGGATGCACCCGCTCCATCCACCACTCGCTCGTTGGTAGCGCATCTTCAGCCCGAACGCCCAGCAGATCGAACAATCCTTTGGAGCGATAGACTGTTTGCGCTTGCAGATCCCACTCGTACACCGTCCCCCTTATGGCTAGCATCGCTGACTCAAATCGGGCGTTGCTCTGCTCTAGCTTGGCTTCTGCTTGCTTACGAAGGGATATATCGATCGATACTCCTAAAATCTGTTGGACATCTCCCGCTGGCGTTGTGTTAAATACAGTGCTACGACTGAGTAACCAGCACCATTCATCATTTGCCTGTCGCACTCGGTATTCGATCTCCAGCACTTCGCCAGGGAGAGCCGTATTGAATTGC
>NZ_JANPLS010000153.1:0-5205 GCF_031422475.1 Chamaesiphon sp. VAR_48_metabat_403 | reverse complement strand
CATAATATTCGTGAAAGTCTTAATCAGATCCACTTCATTGGTGACAGTAAAATCATCCTCTTTAGGCGGGCGGATATCATGGCGTAGCCGGAGTACATTAGTCACCTGAAATTCCGCTGCTTCGAGCTGGTCGGGATTGCTCGATTTGAGCCAAAAGCCATTGATTGCCACACCTGTGAGCGCATTGTTACCAACAATCTCGGCGGACATATTAGTCAGTGGCAGATACACCACATTATTCATATCTTGCAGCCCGACAGCCCCTTTCCGCTCCATTACCCCCACCACGCGATAACGCTTACTCTGAATCCGAATATCGCTACCAATCGCCGTTTCGGATGGAGCGAACAGATCGTCTCGAATTTTGGCACCGATTACCACCACTGCTTTAGCTATATCTAAATCCTGCTGCTGAAAAAATGTCCCTAGTTGGGGCTTGACATTTCTTACCGCTGGAAAGTTTAAATCCGTGCCGATGGCAGTTATTGAAATGTTGACATTCCCCCGCACCACCTGAACACCTGGGCGATATAAAAACGCTGACACCGCAGTCGCAGCGGGGACTTGTTTGGCGATCGATCGCGCATCTTCCCAGGTCAGGGTACTAGCAGAACCAGCCCCCTGACTGATGCCACCCGTTCTCGCTGCGGCTGCTGAAACTTGTAGGATATTAGTACCCAATGCCTCAATTCTCAACTCAGTGGCTCTTTGCACGCCTTGCCCGATCGAAGTAATCGCAATCACCGAGGAAATGCCAATAATTACGCCCAGCATCGTTAAGCCACTGCGGATTTTGTTACTCCACAGGGTTTCCACTGCCATCAGGAATATTTCCAGCAGTGAGATTTTGCGTTTGTGACGGCGAGACGGACGCAAAAGAGATTTGGGCGGATGTCTTGTTTTCATAGGATGATCGAGCTAATTGACGTGAATTTTCCTGGCGGAAAGGCTACGCCAACGGGTTAAGGATATTCGCTTCGTTTAAGCACCGCACTCGATTGAAATCGGTGCTAGTGGTGCGAAGTCCGCGTAGGCGGACTAAATCTTCTAGTCCGCGTAGGCGGACTTTGCATCATGAGCGGAGACTTCTAGTCTCCAGGCTCTCTTTATCCCAAACTGACGCTAGTTAAAACCAGAAGAAGCTTTGCGGGTTCCGGCGGGAAAGCTGAGTAACACCCGCTCATTCCCAGTTAAACCAGACTTAACTTCAGTCTTATCATTAACAGTCGTCCCCACCACGATCGGCACAAAGACCGGATCGCCGCCTGTTTTCGCTACAAATACACCCTGAACTGCTTTCTGTTGAACGATCGAAGCTGTCGGCACAACTAGCACCTGCTTTAGTTCTCCAGCCTTGAAATCGATCGACACATTCATTCCCTGATGGAGCAGTCGTTGGGAGTCAGTCACCGCTACCTTCACCTCAAAACTGGTCACATTTTGCTGCACCAAAGACTGGGTAGCAACTTGTGTCACTTTACCCGCAAAGGTTTTGCCAGAATAGGCATCAACTTTAATTACTGCTACTTGCCCGACGCGGATTTGGGAAATGCTGGCTTCGGCTACCTGCGCCACAATTTCATTGGTAGATGCTAGAGCCAGAATTGAAGATGAGGTTGCTGAAGTCACCGCACTACCCGCCGTTGTAGGAGTCACAAAGGCACCTGGATCGGCGTATTTACGAGCGATAATCCCCGCGAAGGGGGCGCGAATGACAGTATCGTCGATATTCCGTTGCGCGATCGCCATTGCACCCTGAGCTGCCATTACTTGGGCACGGGCTTGGGCGATATCTTCGGGACGCGATCCGGCTTTGAGCAGGTTCAATGCTTGCTGGCGTTGGTTGACGACGCTTCTAGCTTGGGCGATCTCTTCAGGGCGCGATCCGGCTTTAAGTAGACTCAAGGCTTGCTATGCTTGGTCTACTTGCGCTTGGGCAGTATCGTGGGTCGATCGAGCCGTACTCAAAGCTTGTTGAGAGATTGCGCCTGATGCTTGTAATTTTTGAGTGCGGGACAAATCTTCTTGAGCTTGTCTGTGGGTGACTTGAGCTTTATTCAAGTTGGCTACAGCTCCAGCGATATCTTGCGATCGATTCCCCGCCATCACTTTACTCAAACTGGCGGTGGCTTCGGCTACTTGAGCAGTAGCCCCAGCGATATCTTGCGATCGATTTCCCGCAATCACCTTACTCAAATTCGCCTGAGCAGCAGCAAGGTTGCCTCCAGACTGGAGCAATTGCCCTTGCAGGTTTGAATTGTCCATATAGGCGACAATCTGCCCTGGCTTGACAAAATCACCTTCCTTGACCAGCAGCCGTTTTAAGACACCGGAGTTTTTGGGGCTGACATTGACCGAACTTTCGGGTTGCACGGTGCCATTGGCGGACACCAAAACTGTCAGATTCCCCCGCGTGACTGCGGCTGTCTGAATCTTGTTTTGCGCTCGTTGTTTGGGTACAGTTACTAATTGGTTGTAGCCAACATAGCTACCAATACCGAGCAACGGAATTGCCACCAGCAAACCAATTAACCATTTTTTGATTTTTGGCTGGTGGATCGTCTCCGACAGAGCATCGATCCCCTTCTTTAAATTCAGACTAATACTCAACATTGTCACCTCAAATTTTGGTGTGAGGACATCGATTGATTCCAATGTCCTAGTTGCTGTCTAGATCGCCAGACTTTAGAACCGGAAACCAGCCCCAACAGTAAAAGTTGTGTCTCGATCCTGACCGTTATTTAGCGGTACGTTTAGTGCTCCTTTTAATCGGAGGCTAGGAGAGCTAAGGCAATAAGATATTTTTTCATGATAAATTCTCTGTTTTTTTAAGTAAATTGGTCTACAGATCGTCTTCAGTTGCAGATATTAGCCTCGATTCATGCCACCATAAACTCTTCGACTGACTTGCACGTAGGTTCTATAACCACGTCGCTGCAATCTGTTAGCAGCCTGTTGGGCATCGCGACGATTTGGATGGTACCCCTCTAAAGTCCATTGGCGTTGGCGGGGATTACGGTAATAAACAGAAAACTGCCGTTGGCGATTTTGGTTACGATTGTACTGAGCAAGCGACATATTCAGCTCCCGTTCGCTCAGTTGCTCAGAATGAGAATCGGGGTTCTGACCGATTTTTTCTGAATCTAGTGCCTGTGCAGTAAAGGGCGTAGTTACTACGAATCCCGTACATACCAGTGCTAGCAAAATTATCTTTTTCATCAGATTCGTTCCAAAATACAAAGTTTGAGTCAATCGATTAAACTTAGAAATTAATTAATCGATCGTATTTTAAAGTTAATCGATGAAATTAACAAATCACTCCCTCTAAAGACATAGATAAAAATATTTCAATAAAACAGAATAATATAGGGTTAATTTTTGTCAATATATTACAAATTTTATTGTATCCGACACCAGTCTGATTTAAGGCGTATAGCTAGCTTTCAGGAAAGCTTTAAGCCATTAATTCTATTGAGCTGAGTCAGAAAAATATTGTAGACACCTCACAACTTCCTCACATTTAGAAGCTACGATAGATATGAATAACTTTGTACAACAAAATAGTTGTTTTAGGTTCTGGATCATCCAAATTAAATGGCGACGATATTATCGTCACAGTATGAAGGTTGGAATGATTCGGGGTAATTTTGTGCACGATCTCCAAGTCCAAGCAGATGGAAAGCTATACATCAATCGCACTAAATGGTCGATTCTAATATTTAGAAAACAATAGAGCCGATCTAAGTTATATGAACAGAATAAAATTTATCGGCATTATCAGTGGGACGATCGGAGTAGTCGGGACAACAGCTTATTTATTGAGCGATAATACTAATTTGGTTAGGGCGGATCTAAGACAAGTAGACGATAATAATAAGAATCTTAAACCGGATGAAAAAAAGATTCTATTTCTAGCTTCACTCGCGCCGAGCGGTCATAATACCCAGCCGTGGTTTGTTCGATATATCGAACCTTATCATTGGATTATCGGTAACGATCGAAGTAAATGGCTCCCTGCTGTCGATCCGACTCAGCGTGAAACAATGTTATCGATCGGTGCTTTTCTACAAAATCTTGAATATGCTGCTGGTTCCTTTGGCTACGCCTGTGATTGGAAGTTGTTAGCAACGACTAATCAAGACGACCTGGTGATGGAAGTAAAGCTGAGTAAAAAAGCATCTACAAATAATTTTGACATTACAAAAATCACTAGCCGTCGGACTGTCCGCTCTAATTTTTTAAGCGATCTGCTAAAACAAGAAGATATTACATATCTTGTCGATTCAGAGCCGGAATTTATTCACTACTTACCTAACACCAGTAAAGAAAGTAAATTTATTGACGAACAAACGATCGCCGCCAATCGCCTGCAATCTTACCGCGATCCAGCACAGCAAGAATTAGTTAACTGGATCCGATTCTCTAGTCAGGATGCCGATAAATATCGTGATGGGTTAACAACCGCAGGGATGGAAATAACCGGAATTCCTGGTTGGGTAGTGCGAAATTCTTACGATAAAGACAATGTGATGACCAAAGATTTTAGAGAACGAGGTATCGATAATATTCAGAAAGAAGTATCGGAATCGGCAGGCTGGATTTTAATTACCAGTCAGGATAATTCAGTAGCGGCACTGCTGGAAATTGGGAGACGTATGGAAAGACTTTTCCTAAAAGTGCGGGAAAGGAATATCGCCATCCATCCGATGACCCAGATATTAGAAGAACCATCAACCAAAGTAAAGTTGAACCAGTCGATTGGTATCGGCGAACACGTTCAATTTATCTTACGAACGGGTTATTTAAAGAATTATCCACAGCCAGTTTCCCTCCGCCGACCAATCGCTCGATTTATCCAGATATGATGGGCAACATCCAGATCGAGACGAATAGAATAACCTGCAAGCCAGAGGTAATTAATGCCAACTGCAACAGATTTTAAAGATTACTATGCGACCCTGGGAGTGCCAAAAACGGCAACTCCTGAAGAAATCAAGCGAGCTTATCGCAAACTTGCCCGCAAGTGCCATCCCGACCTCAATCCAGGCGATAAAGATGCAGAGGCAAAGTTCAAAGATCTCAACGAAGCAAATCAGGTGCTTTCCGATCCAGAAAAGCGGGAGAAATATGACAAGTTCGGTCAGCACTGGGATCGCCCTGGTTATGGTGAAGTACCGCCACCTACCGGAACTAATGTCGGGACTG
>NZ_JANPLS010000152.1:0-2654 GCF_031422475.1 Chamaesiphon sp. VAR_48_metabat_403 | reverse complement strand
ACTGGGATTCTGACAATATGCTGCAACTATTTCTTGCTGTGTTTGAGTTAATAACGACCTCTGGAGCGAAACTAGATCTGACTCAATTGGAACGTGCTCTAGTGGAGAATTGCAGCTTGGATAAGCAGACTGTGGTTGTGGCATGTAGATCTCAACGATCGATTGGTAATAATACAGGCACGTTTGTCTGGGCTTATCGATATCGTCTCAACATAACTCTGCGATCTAATGAATGAGATGCGCTATCCGGCTGAGATTTACAAGAGATTTTAGAGAAAAACCGAGCAAACTTTTTTAGCTTGATACTGCTTGCCGAACTCTTTAACTTCCTTGGTTGTCAATGGACGACAATTATTCATCAGTTGAGGATTGCGATCGATCATCTGTTTGGCTAATTTACCTTTCTCTGTCTGCGCCCAAGTAGTAGTAGGACTATTCTTCGCCATCACGGTGTTGTACCCCAATAATCCCAAGATTGTGAAGGTGCAGACCAATAGCAGCCAAGAGTTCCAGCTTTGCGCGGGAGTAGTGACGTGTCCGGCATTGATGAACCTTTTTTCCAATGAGGCTAATTGATGTTGAACGGTGCCAAAGTGGGCTTGCTGGACGGCTAGAGACTCTAGTAATGGCTTGCTGACTAGCTCAAATTGGGTGGATAGTTTCGTGGTGACTAATTCTAGTGATTGAGTGACCGCTTGGGGAATAGCCTCTTTAATTTGTTCGATCCGATCGAGCATTCCGGTCACATCGCGGATCGGATCGTCTGCTTGAATTTGATAGTTGGCAAACGAGCGATTTAATGATAACTTGCTGATGGCATGGTCGATCGCAGTGGTTTGTTCCATAAATTCGAGTGTAGCGGCTGGTGGGTAAATAAGTCCCATCTAAACACTCAATCTGCGATTAAGCATTGAGTCAAATTGCTCGATCTTAGGTTTTCGATCTATTTTTAGACTTAGATCGATCTATAACTTGAGATAACTACTAAACTCTGGTGCTAAGACTTAGCTGTCTGCAAAGTTGGTGTGGCAATGTTTTCCTGCCAGCTCTGGACTATTTTTCAATAAAAGCTATAAAAGAGTTTGAAAATTCAGGTTAAAACTAATTCTTCGATCCAATAATTTTCTACAATACCCCAACTATTGATGTCAGATAAATTATCCGAACAAGGCGATCTCATCATCACCGCCGATCGTTATATTGCGATCGGTAATCGACAATCTCAAATCGGGAACGATCGAGGTGCTTTAGCTGCTTACGACCGAGCCGTGCGCCAAGCTCCTGGCTATGCCAGAGCCTATAACTATCGCGGTTCGTTTAGGTATGCGAAATTGCGAGATATTCAGGGTGCGATCGTCGATTTCGACTCAGCCATTCGTCATGACCCCGATTACGCAATTGCTTATGCAAATCGCGGCTTACTTAGGTATCAGCAGTTGGGTGACATTCCTGGAGCCTTAGCCGATCTCAATCTGTCGATCCTCCTCAACCCTCGCGATGCTTCGGTGTACAACACTCGTGGGTTGATTAAATACGCCGAACTGGGGGATATCGAATACGCTTTGGCAGATTACGATCTGGCGATCGAGATCGATCCTACCTTTGCTGCTGCATACAACTGTCGCGGATTGCTCAAAAACGCCAAACTAATGGATATTGCTGGAGCCTTAGCCGATTACGATCGGGCGATCTCACTCGATCCTCATCTATCAGAGGCGTACTATAATCGCGGTACGCTCAAGCATCGGGAAGTTGGCGATCCTGTGGGGGCATTGGCTGATTATGACAGAGCCATCGAGATCGATCCTCGTCTGGCATCTGCTTATTTCGTGCGGAGTCTGCTCAAGCGGGATCTTCTAAATGACCTGCTAGGAGCCGCGAGCGACTACGATCGGGCGATCGTTCTCAATCCCCATATTCTCGAAGATTGCTAAAGTTCATCGCAAGTAACTCTATAGAGCTTTCTGTCTTGATTTCAGGGTTTTGTTTGGTTTCATGTAATTACATGGAACTTGGAACAGTCGAGTTGATAGCTACTTCTTCTCTAGAATCCCCCTTTTTGCAGCCTAGCAAATAAGTGTTATTTCGATCGATCCCTGGTTGTAGATTCACTGTCGATAGAGGGGAACTATAAAAAAGAGAACTCTGAAGATATTTATGAGTGAAAACGCTAAGAATAAACTGAAAGAATTACTAGAGAATCTTGGCTGTATTGATAATTGCATTGACTTTCAACATACACTTGTTGCCGATCTCTATCGCTCTACTTTAATAGTGACATTTCCAGATGGTCGGATCGTTCGGGGCACTGGAGAAGGGCAGCGTAAATCTGATGCTGATATTTCAGCGGCACAGGATGCTCTCGATCTAGTTGAGAGAATTTATCCATATCTTTTAGTTAATTGGGATAAATTAAGTGTTGAAGCACAAGCAGGCGATGCGCTAATTAAACTTGGTGTATATCTTTCGGCAGAATCAAAAAGTGCCGCAGATAACTCGAAAGGACTACAGCACTTAGAAACTAATACTAATCTTGCCAAAATATTCGATCGATGGAAAGCTGATAACGACCCACGGTTGGCTATTTGGGGCACTAATTTAAACGAACATCGAAAAGCTACATTGGTCGAAGCATTACTGTGGAGACGCTATGG
>NZ_JANPLS010000151.1:0-2514 GCF_031422475.1 Chamaesiphon sp. VAR_48_metabat_403 | reverse complement strand
CATTCGATCGCTAATCGCACTTGATTTTCGGTAGAATCAACATCCGTCACACCCAAACTAGCATCCCAATGACTCTCGGCAAACATTCCTGGTAACACATTTCCTAACGCATTTTGCTTGTTAAAAAAGCCTACCCCACCGATACAGATTGTATGGTATCCTCGATCGGCAAAACCAGTGATAATATCTGCCGTTTCAAACACGCAGGTATTTTCTCCCGTCGTCTCACTCCCGGCAAAATTCAGCGCGAATAAGCGAGGATGTTTGCCAGGTAAAGCTGGGGTGGGTAAAAAGCCTGCAAAAAATGCCTGATGAGCGGCATAGGTGAAGCTTGCAGGCGCGTGTCGGCGTTCCCATTTACCGTCGGGTAATAATGCTGCTAAATTCGGCGTAAGTCCTGTTTCTAGGCATTCTTTCGCGACATCATAGCGGAGGGTATCGAGGGTGATAAATAAGAAGTCGTGGGTACCAATTAATCGATCGACATTCATCAGTTCAATTTAGAATTTAGATAACTCTGATTTTGTTCGATCGGCACCCAAATATTGATTAGTAGAAATTAAAGTCGATAATCGTGGCGTAGCAGCACCTGTGGGATTATGAGTCGGCGATAAACAGTATCGGTTTTAAAGCAACCATATTACAGGACAAACATGATAAGCATCTTAGTCTTTTAAGATGCTTACCAGGAGTTAGAGTGTCTGAATTGAATTGACGATCGATTAACTGTTAGCTTGTAAAGCTCTAATAAATTCGCGAATAACATCTGTTTTCGTTCTTTCATTTTTTTCGGTAAAGCTTTCAAGAATTGATAGTTCTTGGTTGGGGATTTTGATGTTTAGTTGTTTTGTTTTTCTAGTTTTTACAGTCATACATTTAACGATCGAATTGTCGGAGAATATTTGGGTCTATAATTATTCAACCAGAAATACCATCTTTAAATCAGCTATATCGATCGTCCTATTAATGTAGTTTGATGAATTTTGTTTTAACCTGCTGAATTTGCTTGGCACTGAGGACAATAATGCGTACCTCTACCGCCGAGCCGCATTTTGGCGATCGGAGTTCCACAGACGCGACAGGGTTGCTTCGTGCGATTGTAAACCCACGCCATGCCCCCATAATTGCCATTGGTGCCCTCCACGCTGAGATAATTACTAAAAGTGGTACCGCCGCTATCGATCGAGGTTTGCAGGACATTTATCGCGGACTCGCGCAATAGTTCGATTTGGGCGAACGCGAGCTGGTTAGCTGGAGTTTCGGGATGAATTTTGCTTAAAAATAGAGCTTCGTCGGCATAGATATTTCCCAATCCAGCGACTAAGTTTTGATCGAGAATGACGGTTTTAATATTCCGCGAGGATTTCTGGAGTTTAGCTGCAAAATACTCGATACTAAACGCCGGATCGAATGGTTCTGGCCCTAATTTGCCCATTCCCGTCATCACCTGTTCCGGTTGCTGGCTGGGGGGAATCCACCACATCTGTCCGAATGTCCGCTGATCTACAAACCGAATTTCCCAATCTTTACCCAAAAATAATCTGACACGGGTATGCTTATGTACCTCTGTGCTGCTCTCTACCCACAGCAATTGCCCCGTCATGCGTAAATGCACTCCCAAACAGCCTGCGGGTTGCTGAGTGTCTTGTTCAGCTAACTGTGCGTATAAATATTTGCCCCGTCGATGCCAAGTTTGAATTTTGGTATGGTGGAGTCCAAAGCTAAACTCTTCAGGCGTATCGGGATGCGCGATCGTGCGTGGTAATAGTACTTCAGTGCCAGTAATCGCTCGATCGAGTGTGTATCGATCTAAACCTCGACGAACTGTTTCAACTTCCGGTAATTCTGGCATTAATGGTTAGACTGGTAACTAGGGAGTCAGCGAAGATCTCACTAACCGAAATTAGTATAGACCGATCGCCCCCTGAGTTGCCAGTCAGGATGTTGACTATTTTGCGGCAGCTTTCGCTGGTGGTGCGGAGACTTCGGTTAGTTCGCTAACTGCAAAGTTATTGGTATTAACACCCCCAGCACTACCGCTGAAGCCGCTATAATTAACTTTGTCAAACCGCACGATGACGTTATATTTGATGCCGCTTTGGTCGATCGAGACTACGCTCCCGATGTCCTGGAACCAGTAAGATTCCTTGCGGAGGACGCGAACTTTTGAGCCACGTTGAAGTGCCATAATTACTTGTTCCTGTTTGGAGTAATTGGTTTTTAAGAAGGATTTAGCCACAATTAGCCATCACGCTTATTTTCTGCAAATTTCGCCCCCTTTTTGACACAAGGTAACAAAGCTTAATTTAGGCTTTAGGTTTTAGGCTTTAGGCTTTAGGCTTTAGGTTTTAGTGGATAGTGGATAGTGGATAGTGGATAGTGGATAGTGGATAGTGAATGGATTTTGGAACGATCCCCCGTCCCCCAGTCCCCCAGTCCCCCCGTCTCCCCGTCCCCCCGTCTCCCCGTCTCCCCGTCCCCCCGTCTCCCCGTCTCCCCGTCCCCCCGTCTCCC
>NZ_JANPLS010000150.1:0-4372 GCF_031422475.1 Chamaesiphon sp. VAR_48_metabat_403 | reverse complement strand
GACGCAGACTTGACGAATAACCATCGAAGTATGTGGCATTTGATAAATATCTGCCAGATTGAGGCTCAGGGGATTGGCTACTTCTCCAGATATATTTAGCTTGAATTTAGCCAGATCGATCGCGGGTGTGCCGCGAAAGCTGTTGACAATTAATTTTTCGGGTTCAATCGCCGAAATGGGAAATTCTGGGGTGGGTTTAGATGACAATAACAATGACTGAAACTCTTCATTCAGCGGCATGGATATTCGCCCGATCGGATCGTAGAGCAGCGTTCCAGCAACGTTTACTAATAATCCAGCTCCAGTCCATTGTAATAATTGACGGCGAGATATTCGGCTGGTTTGTTCCATAGGTTTTAGGTTTTTATTTGGGCTGTAAATCTGTGAGTTTCAGATTTAAAAATGCTGTGGCGATTTTTCCGTTACCGATTCCTAATGCTAAAACAGAATGAATTAGCGTGTAGAGTAAAACGAGGGGAACAGTCATAAAATGAACAGTTCGGAGTGTTTGCCAATCGCCAAATTTAGAAGATAACCAATAAAATTGGACGGGTTGGTACATCGATAAACCTGTGGCGATCGCGAGTAATAAAATTGGAATGATGCTGGTATAAACAACCCGATGCCAAGCATAGGCTTTGCGTTTGGGATTGCGGCTGACTTGAATAGCGTTGAGATCTTGTTTGTCTACAAATCGATCGCGCCATCTTTTCGTCCAGAAAATATAAATGCCGTAGGCTAATAGATTAAACCCATAAATCCACATCAGGGCAAAATGCCAATTTCGTCCCCCAGCCAGCCAACCACCGAGGGTAAACAGCCAAGGAACATGGATGCCTTCGCGTCCGCCAAATACGGGATTGGCATTATAAATTTGCAAGCCACTAGCCAGCATTCCGAATAGGCTAATTATATTTACCAAATGAAACAACCGGACGATCGATGGTTGTGCCCCAGGTACTTTTGTCTTTGTCAATGCCATTTAATTTTATTTAAGTCTCCTTAAAACATTTTCGGATACTTTCTAGTCGATCGCGAATTGCACCGCTAACTAATAACTCGCGAGCTAATTTCATCCCCGCCGCCATATCGCTGGCTCCGCCACAGTGCCACAGATAAAATCCGGCATTCCATAAGACTGAATTAAGTGATTCTGAAGGTTCTGCACGCAAAACGCTCTCAAAATCAGCCATTAATTCTGGGGTAGATAGTAAGGGGGGATTGACATTACTCAAGCCGTAGTCGTAATGATGGAGGAAGATCCGCTCTAATTCTCGTCCCGATTGATGAACGCCGATAATTACCGCGCGATCGCGTGGGAGATCGCTACTGCCTTCTAATCCCTTCACTGTGGTGATTTGATGAGGCGTGTTGCGGAGAGTGGCGGCGACGAGTGCTGTTTGTTCGGTGGGTGGATGAACGTAACCAAAAATCAGCCGCGCATCGCCAGCGTAAGGGCACCATAACAGCTCTAGAGTTGCGATCGGCGGACGTTTGCCAATTTGGTCGCGGTAGGGTGTCAAGCCTGCCGCAGCGGGGAAATGAGTGGGCGTATAGATGAAGCCTAACTTGGTTAGCTCGAAAATTTCTTGAATCCGATCGAGAGCTATTTTAGTCCAATCGATGCCCCATTCCTGCCAAATATCGACTAGGGGAATGCCATATTTAGTCGGCATTCGATCGCCACCATGCAAAATTACCGGGATTCCTGCCTCTGTGAGAATGAGAGATAATAGCGGTGCAATTGGGACGGTGCGAGATCGACCATCATAAGGAATGCCAAAGATAACTGGCGATCTGCCATGACTGGCAACGGGTTGTAATTGCGGCCCCATCCTAGCATAAGTATCTAGCATCCCCGCTAACTCTGCCCCGGTCGGGCGTTTGATCCGATGAGCGATGAAAAAAGCTCCAATTTGGGCAGGGGTAGCTATTTGCAGCAACATCATTTCCATTGCTGCTGCTGCTTGCTCGCGAGTTAAACTCTTGCCAGTATGCGGCCCGCTGCCAATTATTTGGACGAATTTCCGAAATCGATCGCTCATTTTTTACGTGACAGGAGACTGGGGGACTGGGTGACTGGGTGACGGGGAGACTGGGCGACTGGGTGACTGGGCGACTGGCTATTCTATTCTTCCTCCCACACTCCCCACACTGCCCACACTTACTCCGATCTCCCATCTCCAAGCTCCGATCTGTCTTGAAAAGGTGCTTAACTTGCGGCTCACCTTTGGACGGGTTCCCCGTCAAAAGAGGTGAGTCAAGACGGGGGAACCCCAAGACCGCACTTTTCGCTCCCATCTCCCATCTGTTTACTGACTAAATCGCAGAAAAATTGAATGGGGGGAATTTGGAGTCTGTCGGTGGTGGTGACGAGAATGACTTGACGAGAGAGACTGGTGCCTGTTTTGGGAGTGGGTTCGATCGATCGAGCTGTCAAAGTTGGATCGCTGTGGATGTCGAGTAATGCCGATTTTGGTAACAGTGCGATTAATTTACCCTGTCTGACTACGCCCCGAAAGGCATCGAGCGTATTTAATTCTAACACCGCATTGAGTTTACTACCTTGTTTGATAAATTGTTCTTGCACCAATCGCTGCATTCCATAGCCATCTTTAAAGACTACCTGCGGGTACTTGACTAATTCTGCCCAAGGTACCTGTTGATATGCCGCTAAGGGATGATCTGCCGACATTAAAATTTCGATCGGTTCTTGATAGAGATTTTGCACCACGAGATCGGGACTGGCGGTAAATAGCCGATTGTCCATGACAATGGCGATATCTACCAAGCCATCTTTGAGTACTTTAAGAGCGCGATCGCTACCTAATGCTGTTACTCTCAGTTGTACCTGAGGATGTTGATGGCAAAACTGTTGCAAAATTGGCGGCAACATATTGGCACATACCGAGTGAATGGCGGCAACGCAGAGATCGGGTTGTTTGCCTGCCAAGAGATGTTCGATCGATTTGCGTGCGAGTTGCCATTCCGCACAAATTTTGCGTGCGTGGGGTAAGAGTCGTTCGCCACCAATGGTGAGTTTTGCCTGATGATGGCGATGGAATAAGGAAATACCTAAGCCTTCTTCTAACGACTGAATTTGGCGGCTGATTGTCGATTGGGTACAATCGCAGGTACGCGCAGCCTGTTGAAAACTGCCAGTTTCGGTAATTGCTAAAAAAGCTTGCAATTGTTCGATCCGCATGTTGTTGAGTTAGCCTTCCTTACTCCTGAATTTCGATCGTAGCTACATTTAAAAGTTGTTGATGCCATTCGCCAGTACTGGCGATCGCACAACCCCACTGCGTGACATCACCTTGATTGTATCGAAGTGGCGTGCCATCTTGATGGGTAAACTTGCCACCTGCTTCGGTCAAAATCAGTTCTGGTGCGGCGAGATCCCAATCTTTTGGTGCGGATGTACCCGATAAGGATACATATACATCGGCGCGATGTTCGACAATGGTAGCAATTTTACAGCCAATACTCCCGACTTCGAGCTGTTGCTGACATGGGAGTTGGGCTAAGAGATTTACTAGTCGCTTGCTGCGGTGATTTCGACTGGCGACGACGACTAAATCGGTGAGTTTTTTACCCTGTAATACCCGAACCGATTTCCTCATGCCATCTCGCTCGCTCGATTCGGTACCCATCCCCGCAATTGCCGCATACATGCGATCGGTTTCGGGGATCGTGACTACAGCAAGAACGGGACGATGTTGGTATGTCAGGGCGATATGAATGGCATATTCTCCAGTTTTGTCGATAAAATCTCGCGTACCATCCAAAGGATCGATAATCCAGACCCAATCTTGGGGTAATTGCAGATCGCCAGCCTGATAAGTTTCTTCGGTTAGATAACCACAACTGTCCCCACACATGGCTTGGATCCCTGAGAGGATGTGTCGATCGACTGCCCGATCTGCGGCGGTAACTGGCCCTTCAACCTTGTCTAATACCTCCAGATCTGCACGACTGCCACGATAATAAGATTTTAAAATTGCTGCTGCCGTCCAACTCAACTCAATCGTCCGTTCTAAAATGTCAGCTAAAGTCAAATGCGGAAGTGGTGAATTCACAAGAATTGGCAGTTTATGACTGGGAAATAATCGAAAAGTTTAGATTTGTTGCGGTGGCTGGATTCTGGCGACATAACGATCTGTACTATTCCGATCGCGTGTTCGGTTTCCACTATCTCTGGGTACTAAATCGATACGGTTTCCTGTGTCTAGCTTACCTTAAATTTTTGCGATCGCGGTGCTAGAATAAAAACGAAGCCGCAAGTCGGTATCAAAAAAAACAAGTGTGAGGAAATTTCAAATGAACTGGAAAACTTTATTAGTAGTCGCCAGCAGAAAGAGTTAAGCTGGCG
>NZ_JANPLS010000149.1:0-6990 GCF_031422475.1 Chamaesiphon sp. VAR_48_metabat_403 | reverse complement strand
CGGTAATACTGGTACTTCGATCGTCACCGACCAAGCTACCGATGTTCAAGGTAAATTCAACCGGACTACTCAAATCGGCGAAACTAATGTCGATAACTCCCAGCGTAATACTGCTAGCCCTCGCTACAAACGCTACTAAATCTTCCTAGTGTGGCGATCTCTATTCCTAACAATCGCCACACTTGCACTTAACTCCTCAATTTTAGTTACTCACTTTACTACTTAATTCGGAATCTCCATCATGAACGTTAAATCTCTTTTAGTTGTTGGTTTAGGCTTGGCTACCATCGGTTTCTCTCTCCCCGCTCACGCTGACACTGCAACTGATGTGAAAACCATCCAAACTTCTGTTGTCAATGGCGTAGGTAACGACACTACTCAAGGTAGCTTCACTAATATTAATAACAGCAAATTCGGTCGCACTGGTTCCGGTAATACTGGTACTTCGATCGTCACCGACCAAGCTACCGACGTTCAAGGTAAGTTCAACCGGACTACTCAAATCGGCGAAACTAATGTCGATAACTCCCAGCGTAATACTGCTAGCCCTCGCTACAAACGCTACTAAACCTTACTGGTAGCGAGATCTCATCCTGTAGATCGCCATCAGCCAATCGTGTAAACTCATTATCTTTACTCGCTTTCCTTACTGTATTTAGTAGGGGAGCGAATTGGCTTTTTATCGGTGCTTTCGGACGTTATTCTCGATTAGAAAGCGGGCATATTAAGGATCGAATCCTCGATCGTACCACAACCATAAATGTCAGCAGAAATCGTCCGTGGTGACTTACTCGACCAACCAGTCGAATTCATCGTCAATGCCTGGAATCGGAATATCATTCCCTGGTGGTTGTTATTGCCACAAGGTGTTTCTGGTGCGATTAAAAAACGTGGTGGATTGCAACCTTTTCGCGAATTAGGAAAATTTGGGGCAATTCCACTCGGACAAGCCGTACTTACCTCAGCCGGAAAACTGCCGTATCGAGCCATTATTCACGTTGCGGGTATTAATATGTTTTGGTGCGCTTCTGAAAAATCGATTCGCGGATCGGTCAGAAATACTATCCGCTTAGTTAACGAACATAATTTCACATCGGTTGCTTTGCCAATTATTGGAGCCGGATCGGGTAGTTTCAAACCAGGACGGGCACTAGAAATTATCCTCGATGAACTCGATCGAGTGCGGACAGATGCACGGATTATCGTTGTTGAATTTCAGAAAAACCGCAAATAATCTAGGTAAAATAAATCGAGTTAAATCGAGTAATATAGTGGGAAAGATTTAGATTCCTTAGGTTTTACGTATACGGTTTGCTGGGCTTCTAATTGTAGCTCGTCAAATCGATCGCGGGTCAGATGGGCGGAAATAATTTGACCGTCAGCTAGCAGCAATTCTGCCTGAATTTCCCAACCTAAATGAATAATCCGATTGACTGTTGCCACGGCGGTGGTGGCATCTGGCTCGATCGCGATCGAGACATCCTGAGGACGAAGATATACTTGGGGATGATTGGCTTCAAACCCATTGTTTTGGAAAATATCGGCACTGCTGGGCAATACGTTAACTGGGCCGATAAAGCTCATCACAAATGCACTCGCTGGTCGATCGTAAATCTCCGCCGCAGTACCGACCTGCTCGATTTGACCTTTATTCATCACCACGATTTTATCGGCTACTTCCATCGCCTCCTCCTGGTCGTGAGTCACAAATACCGTCGTTACATGCACTTCATCGTGGAGACGGCGCAACCAAGCGCGCAAATCCTTTCGCACCTTGGCATCCAACGCCCCAAACGGCTCATCTAACAACAATACCTTAGGTTCGACTGCCAGCGATCGCGCTAATGCTACTCGCTGCCTTTGTCCGCCCGATAATTGCGAGGGATATCGATCGCCCAATCCCGCTAGCTGCACTAGTTCTAGCAACTCATCCGCTCTGGCTTTAATCCGCGCTGGACTCGCCTTGCGAATCTTCAAACCGAAGCCGATATTTTCCCGAATCGTCATGTGTTTGAACAGTGCGTAATGCTGAAACACAAAGCCGATATTTCGCTCCTGAACGCTCTGATAAGTCGCATCGGTTCCCGTGAGCCAAATCGTACCGCTGTCGGGGGTTTCTAGCCCTGCAATCAGCCGCAGCAGCGTCGATTTACCCGACCCCGATGGCCCCAATAATGCCACCAACGCACCCGATTCGATCTCTAAACTGACATCATCGACAGCCTGAAAACTGCCAAACTGTTTCGCTACATTTTTTACTGATATACCCACCGTTCCAAATACCTATAAATAATAAGTTAACAGTTGACAGATACCCTAATCGATCGACGTTACGTGAATTGTAGATCCTCAACCCTAAAACCTAACACCTAAACCCTAATTACAACTACTGCAAATCGAGCGGGAAACCGTGATATCTTAAAACTATTATCTCATTAAAATGCTCGTGGAACTGTCTTCTCGACTAGAATATGCTTTAGTTGCGCTGCTAGAAATCGCCGATCGTCAAGCACAAGGTAAACCACTCAAGGTGAATGAGATTGCTGCGAGTCAGGCATTGCCAGAGCGATATCTCGATCAGATTTTCACTCTCCTCAAGCGTCATGGAATTCTCTCCAGTCAACGAGGCATGAAAGGCGGCTATTCACTTGCTAAAGAAATGTGGCAAATTACTTTACTAGATGTAGTAATTGCGATCGAAGGTAATGGCGATCGTAAAAAAGTCGATCCGGCTACACCCAATACGCTCGAAAAAACCGTCATCGTCCAAACATTTACAGGCATTAAAGATTCGGTAAATGAGATTTTGCAAAGTTATACACTTCAAGATTTAGCAAAGACGTTAGAAACTCAGAGACAGAATAGTCCGATGTATTATATTTAGGCTTTGGGCTTTAGGTTCTGGAAGTTTTAGATCTGTCGGCTGGGTTGAACGAATGTGAAACCCAACCTACGACTTATCCTTAATCTTGGTTTTACTTTCTAAAACTTCCTTAATAACCAAAGTTACAGCGGCGAGTAAAGCGAGTAAAACGGCGGCAGAAAAAGCGGCTTCGGTGTCGTATTGCTTGTAAGCTTCCTCGACGAATAGCGGCAAACTTTGAGTCGTATTAGCGACATTTCCAGAGACTACCGATACAGCTCCAAATTCGCCCATCGCGCGGGCATTTGTGAGCAATACTCCATACATTAAACCCCAGCGAATATTTGGTAGCGTTACTCTCCAGAAAATCTGCCAATCGCTTGCGCCTAAAGTTCTAGCGGCTTCTTCCTGATCTGTGCCAGTTTCTTCTAAGACGGGAATTACTTCTCTCACCACAAATGGCATACTCACAAAAGCCGTCGCCAAAGCCATTCCTGGAAACGCAAATACAATATCGATCCCCCGCTCCTGCAACCAGCCGCCAAACCAGCCCTGACGACCGTAGAGTAACATAATCATTAAGCCAGCAACGACTGGGGAAATCGATAGTGGTAGGTCGATAATACTTAATAATAAGGTACGTCCAGGAAATTGATGCCGCGCGATCGACCAAGCCGCACACAACCCAAATATTGTATTAATCGGGACGGTAATTAAAGCCAGCAATAGCGTGATTCTCACCGCACTCAGAAAATCTGGATTGGTTAAATTAGCTAAAAATGGCTCGATTCCTTTATGAAATGCTTGGTAAAAAACATTAATTGCCGGAATATAAACAATCAGACTAATATAAGCCAGCGATAAGCAAATTAAAATAATTGGAATTAAATTAAGTTGCTGGCGATCGGGGCCTTGACGCACTAATGCATTGTCAGGAATATTATTAGTCTTCATAACGCTGTCCCCATGCTTGTAAAATATTAATACCCAGCAGCATTACTAGCGAAATTCCGAGTAAAATTACGCCAATTATTGTCGCCCCGGCATAGTCATACTGTTCCAATCTTTGGAAGACTAAAACAGGCGCGATTAAATCTTTAAATGGTGTATTAGAAGCAATAATTACTGTCGATCCATATTCGCCCACCGCCCGCGAAAAACCTAAAGCCATCCCCGTGAGAATTGATGGTAATAATGGTGGCAAAATTACTTGTCGAAAAGTTTGCCAGTCCGATGCACCCAAACACCAGGCGGCTTCCTCGATATCTCGTTCCATCTCAATTAGTACGGGTTGAACGGTACGAACGATAAATGGCAGCGAGATGAATAACATCGCCATCCCTACGCCCCACCGCGTGAAGGCAATTTTGACCCCGAATGGCGCGAATAAACTGCCAATCCAGCCATTCTCGCTGTAGACTGTTGCCAAAGTCAGCCCCGCCACGGCTGTCGGCAGGGCAAATGGCAGATCGATCGAGGCATCGACGATCCGTTTACCAGGAAAATCATACCGCACCATCACCCACGCGATCGCGGTGCCAAACAAACCATTAATTAATGAGGCAATCAACGAAGTCGTAAAAGTAACATCATACGTCGATAACGCGATCGGACTTGTTGCTACGTCCCAAAACTTAGCCCAGCCATCGCTACCCGCTTTAGCGAACATTGCCCCCAAGGGCAGAAACAGCATCGCACTCAAGTAAAACCAAGTAAATCGCCAAGTCCACGATAAATTGCGGATACGATCGAACCACTGTCGCCAAGCGGGTTTTGGTTTGACAATCCGGGCTGGAATAACGTTGCTCATAGGGTAGTTATAAGTTGGCTGTTGCTTGGCGATCGTCAGAAAAATAATGACAATATCGAACGCAGAATATTGTACAAACCTAACCAGTATTAGTATTCTACAACTGAGTCGCCTCCGCCTTAGCAGGAGCTAGATCGAGATCGCCAACTAGCGAACCAGAACTATGCGCGAAAATTTCGATTCCTAAATTTCTCAGGTAGTCAAGCGCGTTGTCGATATCGCAATCTTCACCTTCCAAACTGAGATTGAACCAGCCACCGCCTGTGGCTTTTCGATCTAATACGGCGGCTCGAATATTGATAATTAGGTTGTAATTGGCAATAAGTGTCGCCAGCACGGGTTGTTGATGCAGTTGTGCGGGAATATGAATATCGATCGAGTATAATCCACTTTTTCGATCGGCGTTCGAGGGGAGAGACATATAAAATTACCTCTGGTGTAGTATCTAGGTCAATTATTTTTTCCCAGCTTCAATTTTGTCGTAAACACCGCCATCATCAAAGAATTTCTTCTGAAAATCATTCCATCCACCGTATTCTGCGATGGTGCCTAATGTTTTCACCTGTGGGAAACGGGGATCTGATGCCGATGTTGGCGCAGGACGATAACCTAACTTCACAAATTCGGCTTGCGATTCAGGTGTAAACATATATTTGACAAAGGCTTCGACTACCTCTCGATTGCCGTGTTTATCGACATTTTTATCGACAATTGCAACTGGAGTATCGATCGAAACATTTACATCTGGCACTACATAATCGAGTGATTGACCTCTTTCTTTGGCAAAGAGAATTTCATTCTCATAGTTTAAAAGTGCGTCTCCCTGCCCCTGTTTGGCAAAGGCATCTGTGGCTTCTCGTGCATCTTTGGGCTGGACAACAACATTTTTAAAAGCAGTGGTGACAAATTCTGTGGCTTTGGCTTCATTGCCCCCTGCTTTAATGGCACTATCCCATAGAGCTAAGAAATTCCACCGCGCACCACCAGAAGTTTTGGGATTAGCGGTTACCCATTTGACATCAGGACGCGCCAGATCTGCGAATGATTTAATATTTTTGGGGTTACCAGGGCGGGTAATAATTGCTGCAACAGATTTAGCCACAATGGCATTATTTGGTAACTTTTTGTCCCAATCTTTGGCGACTAATGAAGCTTGAACTAATTTATTGACATCTCCACCTAAAGCCAAATGCACCACATCCGCAGGTAAACCATCGATGACAGCACGGGTTTGAGAGCCAGAACCACCATAAGTCTGTTTAAATGTTACTTTTTGATTGTGTTCCTGTTGCCATTTAGCGACAAACTTTTTGATGATGCGATCGTGAGCGGCTTTGGGCACAGCATAGCCTACCAAGGTAATTTCGACATCTTTTTTCGCTCCAGCACCTGAAGTATTAGTTGTTGACTGGTTGCCGCAAGCCACCAGAGACAGGCTCAAACCCGTACCAATAAGCAATCCGGCAATCGATCTGAGTACCTGCTGGTTGACGGTCATCATGTTATTTCTCAAGAATCTACTGTATTTAGATCGGAATATCGTTTAAATATCAAGATCATAGCATATACCGTAGGTCAGGATCGGGGGAGTTCGGAGATGGGAGTTCAGAGATGGGAGTTCGGATTTCGGAGTTTGGAGTTCTTAATTTGTGTCCAAGATTACTAGTGACTGTAGAGAGATGACTTGACCATTATCGGTTTGCAGATACCATATAAAATGGTAATAATTAAAAATGTCAATAAAATTACTACCAAGGGCAATTTACCGATTAATTCACCTGGCAAAATACTCAAAAAATATTTGGGTTGTGTGACTAAGCTCCAACTATTAAATCTTAGAAATCGCCCGATGTAAATACCGATCGCACACAATATATGTAAGCTCAACTCAGCTATGCTGATGTAGCGATCGAGCTGATGTTTTTGTAAGTATCGATCGATATTAACTAGCGAGCAGACATAAGAAAACCACCCGACTCCAATAAATAAAATATAAATCGGCACGATAATTAGTGTGATTGCCCACACAGAATCTAAAGTACGGACTGCCTCATAGAAATGAATAATATCGGTGAGAATATAGGGTGCATTGGGTAAAATAGCGAGGAATGAAAATAAGCTCATCCACCAAAATATCGATCGATCGCGATTCGATCGCAACCGTCTATCTACAATTGCTAAAATAATAATTAAGCCGATCGAGATTGCAATAAAAAATATTCTCACGCCCCATAGAGACATGATAATGCGTTCGAGTGCTTCGAGTAAATTGCCATTGTTATACTTTTTAATGCCGACAACAAAACTCATCCCCAAT
>NZ_JANPLS010000148.1:0-3309 GCF_031422475.1 Chamaesiphon sp. VAR_48_metabat_403 | reverse complement strand
GTGTTGAACTTAGTAAGATAGCCATTGTCTAACAAGCGTCAATCAGAGAAAAAACGCCGAGAGGTAATCGCCGCCTCAAGCTAAAATAGAAGTATCAAGTCGTAGTGAGGTCAAGCCCATGACAATCCGACAACCCCGATATAGCAAGGAAGAGTTTGCCCAGCGCGGTGATGCTCTTTATGATTCACAGATTCGATCGCAAGTTGAAGAAGGGAATCACGGTAAGATTGTAGCGATCGATATCGAAACCGGAGCCTTTGAAATCGCCGATAGTATTGTCACCGCATCAGAGCATCTTCTTACCAGAGTTCCCGATGCCCAAACCTGGTTTATCCGCATTGGACATCAGGCAGTCTACCATTTTGGGGCGCGAAGTCTGAAGAAATCCGTATGATACATGGCGTGGTAAATCAGAGTTGCGAGGCAATTCTGCCGATTGTGGTGAAGAATGATACTAGAACCCAACTTGTTGATGCAGTGATTGACACGGGGTTTTCGGGCTTCCTGACTCTCCCATTTAGTACGATTGAGTCGCTAGATCTAATTTGGAAGGGGCGCGATATGGCAACATTGGGAGACGGAACTTCTTGCATTTTTGAAGTTTATATTGCGGTTGTAATCTGGGATGGGCAGTATCGCACGATTACCTCCGGTAGGCTCCGCCAACGACATCAATGAGTCAGAAACTATGCCGCTGATTGGGATGCAATTGTTGCGAGGCTATGATTTACGGATTCAGGCAATAGAAGGTGGTTCTGTCACGATCGAAGCATTATCGTTGGCGGAGCCGCAATCGAAGCAGGTAATCGAATAAAATTTAGTAAGTAGGGCAGTATAAATATTTATACTATCAATAATGTCTGAAACTTAGCTGGTGAAACGTGCCCACCCGACACAACTATTTAGTCTTTATCTCTTACTCACAAGTTGTAAATGATGGTTAACCCACTTGATAAATTAGGTGAATGGCTTGCTGAAGAGCGATCGTTTGGAAATTCCTTTTCACATGGTGCTGTTTTGGGAACCCAAGGTGAAGACGGGATGCCTCATACAAGAATGCTCGGTGTGTCTTTTGATAGCCAGAAAAAGCCAAAGTTTCACACATCACCTGTATCTAGAAAAGTGCGAGATATAAGCATTCGTAACACGGCATCATTAACCTTCGCCTTTCAGCAAAAAATGAGATCGGTTAGTTTGGAAGGTTTTCTGGAGCCACTTTCTGATGAAGAGTTAAGATCTGACTGGAAAACACTTGAGATTGAATTTCGCAGAAATTATTTAGTGTTTGGACATCAATCAGGAATAAAAATTGATTCTCTGCAAGAATTGTATTTTCAGCAAGATCGGTTAAAAAGTGCATCTGAAGAAGATAGACCACTCAGTTTTATCGGTTACACCTTTAAAATAATACAGAGAATTTGTTTTTACTCGGTTTCAGAAAAAGATTTTGCTCATTGCGAGGTGTATGAGTTTAATCCCGTCACCCAAGGCTGGATCTATAGCCTTCGAGTCCCTTGATTTTTCCAGATTTGTCAACTTTTAGAGCGAAACCACCGCACAAATAACTTTTCCCCTTCAATCCAGATAAATATCAGTAAGCTGCAACCAAAACAGACTCCCAGTTCAAATAGACTCAAAGGATGGGTGCCGAAAAACGATCGCAATGGAGCGATATAAACCACCGCCAACTGCAATAGAATCGTGCCCAGAATCGCCCACAATAACAGTGGATTGCTAAACGGATTAATTTCGATAACGAGTTTATTTACAGACCGCACAGCTAAAGCATGACCCATTTGGGCGATGCAAAGGGTGGTAAAGACGATCGTTTTCCAGGTATCGGAATCGCCAGGATAATCGACTGCATGGGTTCGATCGAAAGCCCATTTCATCAACCCGATTGTGACGATCGCAAATACTAATCCAATCCGAATAATATAGCCGCCTAAACCCCTGGCAAAAATACTTTCAGTAGGTTGAAATGGTTCTCGCTGCATCACATTCGACTCCCCAGGTTCTAATGCTAGAGCCAGCGCGGGCACGCCATCGGTGACTAGATTCATCCACAGAATTTGTAAGGGTGAGAGCGGCACACCACCCAAACCCATCAGCGGAGCAGCGGCGATGGTGAGGATTTCGCCGATATTGCTACCGAGGATGTATTTAATAAACCTGCGAATATTGGTGTAGACAATCCGCCCTTCTTCGACAGCGGCAACGATCGAATTAAAATTATCATCTAATAACACCATATCGCTAGCTTCTTTACTCACATCAGTACCTGTAATTCCCATTGCTACGCCGATATCTGCTTGTTTCAATGCGGGGGCATCATTCACACCATCCCCTGTCATGGCAACTAATTCGCCCTGTTGTTGCAAGGCTTTGACGATGCGTAATTTGTGTTCGGGAGCGACACGAGCATAGACATTGACTGACGCGATTGTCTGCCCTAAAGTTGTTTCATCCATCTGAGCGATTTCATTCCCGCTGACAACTTGGCATTCACCTTCAGCAATGCCCAAATCGCAAGCAATCGCCCGCGCTGTCAGGGGATGATCGCCTGTAATCATCATCGTGCGGATTCCAGCAGTTTTACAGGTATCAACAGCAGCCCGAACTTCAGGGCGGGGCGCATCGAGCATTCCGACTAAGCCGACCCAAATTAGTTCTGATTCGGCGTTATCTGCGTCAGGAAGGTGGGGGAAATAGCGATAGGCGAAACCTAAAACTCTTAGTCCTTGAGTCGCTAGACGGGCGTTTTGGGCGCGGATGGTTTGTCGCTCTTTCTCTGTCAATTCCACATACCGATCTTCGACGAGAGTATGGGTGGATCGATCGAGGATTGATTCGGGCGATCCTTTGGCGAATAATAGGTAATATGGGGACTGTTCACAGATGACGCTCATCCGTTGCCTGTCACTATCGAATGGATATTCTTGGATGCGTGGGTAACTTTGAGCGGTGGCTTCAATTCCCGCTTTGTGAGCGAGTACTAATAAGGCTCCCTCTGTCGGATCTCCCAAAATTTGCCACTGGTTATCGGTATATTGCAACACTGCATCATTGCAAAGGGCGCAGCCCCAGAGTAAACCTTTTAAAGCTGGATCTGCGAGTGGCTCGACGGGTTTACCATTGAGTTGAAACTCACCGTTGGGAATGTAGCCTTCGCCCCCAATCTGATATTCAGCCGTTAAGGTAGCCACTTGCTGCACCACCATTTTATTTTGGGTGAGGGTGCCTGTTTTATCAGAACAAATAATCGTTACTCCGCCGAGGGTTTCTACGGCTGGGAGTTTGCGGATGAGA
>NZ_JANPLS010000147.1:0-23920 GCF_031422475.1 Chamaesiphon sp. VAR_48_metabat_403 | reverse complement strand
GATCGGGTGTGGTAACATCTTCAAAGTCACCTTCAAGATGGGCAATCTTTGTCCCAAATTCCTCAAGTGAGGCAATTAAGCCAGGTAGCCCCTCAGCATCTGCGCCCCATTCCCGATCGGCATCATAAGGCGAAAATGAGTGAATGAATACATCTGCGCCTAGTGTGGCGAGTTGCCGTGCGATCGCAAATCCAATTCCTTTCCGCCGACTAACTCCGGTAACTAGAGCGACACGCCCCTTTAATACTGCTTCTGGCAAGACATTCTAGCTCCCGATCGATTCAAGATTTTTTTTGAGTTTATTATAATTCAAAGCTTTTATTATAAACTGATTGCATCATCTCCCAAAACGATCGATAACGATAAGCTCCAGGATTTTTATTTCCAAAGTCCCAGGCTTCCCATTCATTGCGGCGATCGACAATTAGGGGATTGAGTAAATAAACATCGCCATCTTCTGTCGAACTAATTTGTAGCGCGGTTTTCATATATCTCGTTCTAATCCAACAGCAGTCTTGATGCTCTCCATACTGAAAATACTGTTCGTCGCCAATCTCGTCATTATCATTATTCCAAGCATCTACCAAATCAGAATTTTCATTAATAAACCAATCGATTCGATCTGTTCCATAGATTTCACAACGACGATTTGCAATTACAAATCCATTGCTTGCAAGCAGGAAGTTTCGATAAGCTAGTGGGAATTCAACGTGAAGTTTTTGTTCTAACTTAACAATTTGTGTTTCAGTTGCTCCGGTTCTCAGACATTGCTTGTATGTCATGACTTCTGGGTAAAAATCTTCATACCATTCAATCTCTTCTTCATCCTCTTTATCGATAAGCTCGAAGATGCGATCGTTCCAGTGTTCTAAAAATTCATTCCAATCTTCTACAGTAGGGATAAATCCAATCTGCTGTGGATTGTAAGTTCTTTTATCGATCGATCTCACTAATTCTTGAGCTTGAGTATGAGAAATTTTAATATCACTTTGTAAAACACCTGCTGCTATTCTCTGCATGAGTGCAGGGAAGCACGCCATCAAAGATAAGCTTCCGAAAACACTCTCTGAAGATTTCCACCATTTCACAATATATCGATCGGCATTTTTCTCATCGTTGAGACCCATATAAGTACGAATACCAAAAATAAGTATTCGATCGTAGGCTTCATACCCTATATTCCATGCTTTAGTAACAGCCTCGAAAATCTTTAAAATCTGAGCCGCTTTTGCTAAGTTTCCTTTGCCGAGACAATCTACTGAAATAATCCGGTCTAAATCATTGATAAAATTATAAATGCCAAACCGCTCGTATCCTTCACCATCAATTGTTGGATGAGTAATTTCTCGAATAAAATCTTCACTCCAATCACTTGCTGGAAAGGGGAACGAGAAAAATCGGTCTGAATTTTCAATTTGTTCGTACACATCGAATTTTTGTTCGACATACCATTCAAGATCGCCGATCGACATTGCTTTCTCTTCAAAGATTGCTGGACAGTCAATTTTTAGTAAATAACATAAACTAGGAACGATTGATTTGAGTACATGAGCGAGACTGCTTTCTTTACTTATTTTCAGTTCTCCGTCGAGTAATTCTGTAAATAGCTGATAAGCAATTTCAGGATAACCAGCCAGTAAGACTAAAGAACCGCATTCCAAAAGAGTACAAGCTGCTTCATCTGGCGGTAAAGTGCGAATTCGGTGCGATAAATCGGCAAGATAAAGATCGTCGATCGATTTAGGAAGCTTCATTGCTGTAAATTCACGCGCAGCTAATTTAAGACAGTGCGAAGTGTATGGAGTAAATCTTGCGTGCTAAAGGGTTTAGCCAGGAAGGCTTTAATTGTCTCGCTCTGAGTATGTGCCTCAATTTCGCCAGCGGATAACCCACTCATGACGATCGCGCGGACGTTGGGATCGATCGAGTGGAATCGCGCGATCGTGTCGCTAGGATTGCCACCAGGCATCATATAATCTAATAAAATCGCCCGAATTTCACCGTGATGTTGGGTGTATAAATCGATCGCTTGTTGGCTATTACTGGCTGAGATCGTCCGATATTGATAAGATTCGATCGTCGTACTGAGAATTTCGCGAATTGAGGGTTCGTCATCGACGATTAAAATTAGCTCGTTTTTGCCCGCTAGGGGGATGTGGGATAGATCGCATTTAGCTGCGATTTGAGCGTGGGGAAAGCCTTCGCTCGGCGGTGTCGCGGGTAAATACAAGCGGAATTGCGTACCGCGATCGACTTGACTGGAAACATCGATAAAGCCATGATGATTCTTGACGATCGTCCGCACGATCGATAGTCCCAGTCCCGTACCTTTACCGATTTCTTTAGTTGTAAAAAAAGGCTCAAAAATTAGATCGATCGATTCTGGCTCGATGCCGATGCCCGTATCTGCGACTGTAATGGCGACATATGCCCCGCTGTGGGCGTGAGGATGAAGTTTTGTGTACTCAGAGCTGATAATGATATTTTCAGCTCTGAGTGTCAACTCGCCCCCAGTTGGCATCGCATCGCGGGCGTTGATGCACAAGTTAATTAGGACTTGATGGAGTTGATTGGCATCGGCGGATAATGTCCACAAGTGGGTATTTTCGATGTGGAGGCTAACTTCGATCGATCGCGGAAATGTTTGTCTGGCAATTTGCATTACTTCTGCTAGCAAATGGCGCGGTTGCAAGAGGGTATGTTCGCCATCGCCACCTCTGGCAAAACTGAGAATTTGGGCGACTAATTCTCGTCCGCGTTTAGAATTTTCGGAGAGGGTATTGAGTAATTTTTGGGTGCGCTCGTCTAAATTTTTCAGCTTTAGGGGCAGTAGTTCGGTAATCGCGACGATCGGCGTGAGAATATTATTCAAATCGTGGGCAATACCGCTAGCTAATGCGCCCAAATTTTCGAGCCGTTGGGCGTGAAGAAATTGCCGCTCTAGTAATTTGTGCTGGGTAATATCGGAATCGATCGTTAAAATTGATTGTGGGGTGCCATTATCAGCCGCAAATAGATACCAATGACTGGCGACGGCAATGCTTTTGCCTTCTCGCGTTAATAGTTGTAGTTCACCATTCCATTCGCCACACTCTAGTGTCTGGGCAATTGCGGCTTGATAATGCGGATCTTCGAGGTGATATAGAAACTCGACAATTTGCTTGCCGATGGCACTCGCCGCCAACCAGCCATACATCCGCTCGGCACTGCGATTCCAGTATTTTACTTGCCCATCGATCGACCATAAGACGATCGCGTCTGTCACCAAATCTAATAAGAGCGATCGTTCGCCACAAAGCTCGTACAGTTCCTCAACCCGACTGAAGACTGGTGCCCCACTGACAACAGCCGATGGACTTCTGATTTCCATACATGATTCGAGGTAGTTATCCCTCGCTCTCGATCGGCTAACTCCTCTAGCATAACCTTAGATTCAATTCCCTGCCGCATAATATTAAACAAATATTAAATAAATAGGCTTTTTTAATATTTATATGATAAGCGGGGGGACAAGGGGACGAGGGAAGTGTAGGGAAAATAAACCTACAATCCAAAATCACCTTTACTTCTTACTCCCCACTCCCCGCTCCTTAACGTTTGCGTTTGCCGTATTTCTTTTGAATGCGTTGTACTTGGGCTAGAAATTCACTACCTTTGCTCGGATTGACCATTGCGACATAATTGGCAAAACCGACGATCGATTGTAATAAATCCGTGCTTTGTCCCCACTGTTTACCTGCTAAACCATCTTTCTCGATTTGGTAGAGGGTGGCGCGGAAACGTCTGAGTGTAGACCTGTCGATATTTAACTTCTGATTTACTACTACCCCGGTGACTTCTTGCTGCTGCGAATTTCTGAGGACGCGAGTTTTGTCGGGATGAATTGTCAACCCTTCGTGAGTGACGATGTTTTGGGTGCCTTGGAGGATGTTACCAATATCTTTGAGTTTATCCCGATCGATAGTCGAAAAAGTCAGATCGTCAGCATAGCGCGTATATGTAAAGCCGCGATTTTGGGCCATTCGATCGAGTCTGCGATCCAATCTCCGACAGAGTAAATTTGTCAATGCGGGGCTACTGGGCGCACCCTGAGGCAAATACCGCTGCTCTTGGGCGATGTAATAGCTTTTGCCATCTAGTTCGACTGTCGTAACATTCGGCTCGGTGCAGACTAAGCCCAAAATAGTGGCAATAGCTTCGGAATAACCCAAGGAGCGAAAAATTCCTTTAATCCGACAATAAGAGATCGATGGAAAAAAGTTCTGTAAATCGAGATTGATAACGGCGAGCGCGCCTACATGAGGCTGGGCATTGGTAATAATCGATCGACCCCGCCTAAATCCATGCGCGGTGGGGTGGAGAACTACTCGTTCTAAAATATTGTCCAGAATCCACTGCTGTGCTTGTTTGAGTCGGGGTAATGGTGCCGAAATCTCGCGAACGCCGCCAGTTTTTTTAGGAATCTGAAAGTGGATGTAATGAGAAATAGTCGCGACGCGGCGGGAGAATGCTAAAAATCGCAATTGCCCGATCGAAATATTCATCGCGATCGCCAGATCTGCGGCAGTATGTAAGATGGGAAGCTGATGCTGCTGCAACCGCTCCAGATCGGAATTCGTCTGGTTTAATCCGGCTGAAACTCCTTCACCTAAATAATTAATTTCGCTGGCTTGGCGTGCTTGCCATGCTACCGCCCGCTCCTGGCGTTCTCGTTCGCGACGTGCTTTGGTTTCTTGCTGCTTGCAGCGCGACTCCGCCATCCGTAATTTAAGAGCGGCTTTCTTGAGAGCTTCCTCATTATGCAAGCGGCGATTTTCCGCTCTGAGGGTATCGAGTTCTCGCTGGATTTCGCCACGTCGCCGAATTTCATCTGCCGGATCGTTGGGAATTTCGCCGCTTGCCGACCAAAATCCCAGCCGGATCATCTCGTCAAGAATAAATTCTTCCTTGGAACTTTGGCGAATGCGATCGTAAAGATCCTGACGAGTGCGCGGCTGTTCGGTCATGATATTGAGGTGATTAATTAGCGATCGAAGCTAAAGAGTTACTTCCGCCTCGATCGAACAATTCCCATTCCACAGTGCGATTCCTCTTCGTAAACCTCTAAGGACTGGCTCGCTCAACGCCAGCGGATACACCTACTAGGTGTTCGTTAGACTCATGGAGTCTACACCGTAACAACACCTAGTAGGTGATATCCGCACAGTTAAGAGTGAGCCAGTGATGTGTGGCTAGACTAAACGCAAGGATGACGATCCATCATCCGGGTTGCAAGTGGTATCGATCGCACGGCTGCATGGGTCAGTACTTGCGTACTGAATTTATTGTATCATCTCGATCGATAATTGCCAAGCTGTCGGGTAAAAAGTTGGAGGTAGTAGGCATTAAATGTTGAAGCTGGTAAAGCTTATGACTCAACAACTGCCAGCAATAGCCAGTAAGTGTGAGTTGCTTAAACCAGTAAATTGGCTGATATAGTGACAATCGTCACATCGAAATCGGATGGAATCGGTCGATTATTCGCGACCGAAACTTTCAAAGCGGTGTTTACAGGTATGTTTTTGGCACCGATATGGATAGACATTGACAGCACCGAGCATTTTTTCAAAGAGATCGACACGCTGGGAACGGGCAACATCGGAGTTGCCGCATTTAGGACATTTGCGCTCGACTTGTACTTTAGAGAAGTTAGTAATCATGCGATTCGAGGTTAGCTAGTGGGAGTATATACTAGTCAACCTATCTTAACCAATACCGATCTCCTCTAAGTACGCTAAAGGTATCTTCAATTGCCAAAAATGACAATTTATGCATGTTATGGCGGAGCGATTTACGGAGATATCCGCTGAATGACTTAGGTAAGTTATCTATTCGTAACAATTTAGATTACAAATACGTGTTCGCAAAAATTGCCGCTTGTGTGCGATCTCGCAAATTCAAGCGATTCAAGAGATTGGTAACGTGATTTTTGACGGTACCTTCGGAAATATACAATATCTGGGCAATTTCGCGATTGTTGGCACCTTTGGCAATTAGCTTCAAGACTTCGAGTTCGCGGGGGGTTAATTCTTGAAGTGCGGTCGGTAAAGGGGCGATCGGTTGTTCTACTCTAGACATGGCTTTAGCCAGCATTCCGGGTGCTAAATGCGTATAGCCTCGATCGACTGCGCGGATTGCTGCGGCGATTTCTTCGGATGGTGTATCCTTGAGCAAATAACCTTTAGCTCCATACTCGATCGCTGCCGATACATAAGTATCATCATCGAAGGTTGTCAATACCAAAATATTTACATGTGGAAACTGCTGGCAAATTTCTCTAGTTGCTGTCACGCCATCCATGACTGGCATCCGAATATCCATCAGGACTACATTCGGTTGCAATGCTCTAACTGACTCGATGGCAATCGCCCCGTTTTCGGCTTCGCCAACCACGCGCAGATCGGTTTCTAGTTCTAATAAAGCTTTCAATCCTTGTCGAATCAGATTTTGGTCGTCTACTAGTAAAATATCGATTGTCATGATTTGGACAGCCGCTATCTGTAAGATCGATCGAATTTGTCAATCGATAGAGGGATGCTCGGCAATGGTTTATTTACTAAGATGGCGGATACTACTCGATTCCATCCATTAGAAACTTTAGCAACTTTACGGAATCAGGTAGGGGTAAAATGTAGTAAACAACAGACCCAAACAACCATAGATAGGATTTACTTCAATAAAGTTCCGATCGGTTGTAAAGTTACTTACATAAATTAATATATTAATTACTAAACCCCACCGTACCAGCAAGGAGCCGCAATCATGTCATTCAACACTCAACCCGACCGTCACAACCTATCCGAAGCCGAATTAATGGATTGCCTCCTTGCATCCTCGACAGCCGAGTATCCTTGGAATCCGGCAGATCCGGAAACAGCCAATTATTATACCGAATCCGATCTTCATTTTAGTTTAGATGATTGGTCTGATGCCGAAATCTCCCAAAAGTCGCAATCTTTTTTTACTACCATTCAATCTTGCTGGGATAAACCTGCCGATAATGTCAAAATTGGCGCGCTAGAAACACTAACTGCCAAGTTTGGTGCTAGAGTACCCCAGCAATGGCTAGAGCGAATTGCGGCTAATGCCAGCGCACTAGCTAGTAGTAATTTAGAACCAGTAGAGCAATTAGTCAGTGCGGTGCGCGATTTGTTATCGAATTGGGCAACTGACGATCTGTTAGTGATGGCTAGACCGTATGCTTATGCAATGCGTTGCAATCCCGGTGTTGATAATCCGGATAATATTGTCAGACCATTGGCATGGGAACAGCTATCCGAACTAGAACGCGCAAAATTAACAATTCTTATCGCTCAATATGCGATCGATGACCTGTAACAGTTGGACTATTAACAGGGGTAAATAAATCGGTAAAGTGCCGGATCTTGTTTTCGATTTCGATCCATTCTTCCTCAGATTGAGAACCTGTAACGATGCCAGCACCTGCAAATAATAGTAAGCGATTTCGATCGACTAAACCCGATCGAATGGCAACGGCAAATTCAGCATCGTCAGCACCAACCCACCCGACTGGTGCAGCGTACCAGCCGCGCTCGAAGGGTTCTAATTCTTGAATTAATTTCAACGCTTGGGTTCTCGGTACCCCGCCTACGGCTGGAGTGGGGTGGAGTTGAGGGAGAATATCCGTATCTGTTATGTCAGGTGTGAGGATGCCCTGACATTGGGTATATAGATGTTGAACTTTATTGAGTTTGAGAATTGCCGTTTCGCGATCGATTTTTACCGATTGACATAGTTGGGCGAGAATCAATTTGAGATTATCGACGACTAGTTGATGTTCGCGGACATCTTTGAGCGAACTCCGCAATTCTTCACTCAACTGGATATCGCTTTGTATCGATGCGCCTCGGTGCCGAGTGCCAGCAATCGCTTCAGTTTTTAACAATCGATCGTGACGATAGTAGAGTCGTTCGGGAGAAGTGCCAATAAAGGCGGTAGTGGCATCGATTTGAAAACAAAAATGATAGCTAGGATGATTATTTGGCTGCAATAATAACAGCAGTAATTGAGGTTGAAGATCTTTAGTAAATGTTAATATCGATTTTCTGGCTAGGACAATTTTCTCAAGTTTGAGATCGGCAAATTTGGCTAAGGCTAAGTTGATATTTCGCTCCCACTCATGCAGATCGGGAGTATCAGATCGATCGATTTGAACTGGTGGATCGATGACGATTTCTAGTGGTGTCAAATCGAGTTGAATTAATTCGTCTAAAATTAGGTCTAAGTCTCGATCCCATTGTTCCGAGCGGAAATTGCCCAAGCAGTTACAAGCAAAAAAAGTCCCGACACCATCCGTCCAAATCTCAAACCTGGGCACTACAAAGCGATAATTACCAAATAACTTCCAGCTCGGATCGATCCAGCGATCTTGACTAAAACCGATGCCGCCATAGTATCTAACATTGGGAAATAAAGACGACAAATTTTGCCTGATTTGCCCGAATACACTTGGATAACTAATTGGTGAACTGCTAGAAATCGTATCTACAGTACCGATTCCAGCCATGATAAATCGACCCTGACGATCCGACCAATAAGTTTTGACATCTGACTGTTGTCTTGCCAACCAATTTAAGGGTTCGATGTTGGGAATCGGCACCTCTATTCGCAAAATTTTACCCTCTAGAAATAGAGGGAGATCGATCGCGTCGTGCCCGAAAAATTGTTTAATCTGGGTGGCTATCTTCAGATAAAGATCCATTACGAACAATAATTTACGATGAGGAATTGTCCTCCCGTTGGCGGAAAGCCATCTCCTCTGGAGAATCGATAATCGGGACGGGTACTCCACCAGTCAGTGGCGCAACGATCGGATCTGAAGTCTGACTTAAAGCAGCAACGGCAACATTACCAGGATTGACGATACCACCAGAAATAACTACCTTAAAAGCATCTTCGATCGACATTGCCAAATCTAAGACTTCGGTTTCTGGCACGACAGCATACCAGCCAGTCGTCGGATTTGGAGTAGTGGGGATAAATAAATTTAGCATTCCCTGTGGCATCTGCGATTGAATCTCGCTATCGAGCGTCCCCGTGACAAATGCCAGTGCCCAGATGCCGCGACGCGGATATTCTATCAATACTACACGACGGAATTTGTTACCCGAATCACGCAACAGCGTTTCTAGTAATTGCTTGAGTGTTTTGTACACCGCACCTGCGAGGGGAATGGCTTGTAATACCCGCTCGCCGACATCTAAGAGCCATTTTCCCGCAATATTGCGAGCCATTAACCCGATCGTCAGGATAATTAATAAGGGTGCTGCCAAGCCGACGAGTAAGTTTAAAAAATAGACTAAAATCGGGTCTAAACCGTCAAAGGGAGCGATTTGCTTGGGGATGCGCGTCAAAAAATTAACGACCCATGTCGTGACATTAATTGACAGCCAGATTGTCGTAGCGAGTGGAATCACTACCAGCAATCCAGCAATTAAATCATTCTTTAGGTCCTGCTTGAAATGTTGGAACACAAATCTCCGACTTGGTAGTACGACAGGTTTTATCGAGCTTGTCTACTCATACTATACAAAGCTTTACCAGATCTGGGTAAGGGTTGAATGGTAGAGAAAAAAGAGCGAGTCGATCGTTAATTTAACTTATATCTGCTACTAAGTACACATCATACAAGCGCACTTCGATCGACTCGATTGCCGCGACTAGCGCAGGACGCGTCTCAAACCCGTCCAGCCAATCGTAATATAGGCAATTGCCAAAAGAAAACTCGCCAAACTCGTGCGAACGCCAGTTTGGAGCATTCTAGTATTGACTTGGGCTTCACGTTTCTGTCTTTGAACTTGGAGATTTTGGTCGGATTTTTGGGCGAACTTTTTAGGATCGGTCAGCAACAGCTTATTAAGCTGGAGATTTGCCAGCCGTTCGCCTTGTGCTTGTCCGCTAGCGATTTCCTTATCGATCGCGGCAATCTGTTCTTTAACTTTATCCTTACTGAGGGCGTTTATCTGTTGGAGATTGCCCTCGATGCCCTGTTTGATTTGGGTCGCCTCCTCACTAATTTTGGTGAGATCTTGAGCTTTAAAATCATTGGTGGTAATTACTTGGAAGGGAATAATTAAGATAAAGATTAAGCCTAACAAGCTGGCTAGCGAAAAAGTCCCGATCCTCCAAGTATTTCCCCGTTCGCCGCCGTCTTCTGTCGAAACAATGGCAATCCAATCGCCAGCGACGACAAAAGCAATACCAACTAATGGTAACAACCCGCGATCGACGAGTTGGCTGGTAGCATACAGCCACCAGCGATTGCCCTCTAGTACCAGATTTTCAGGTGGGAGCCAGAGCATGAAAATCAGGTCGATGAGGGAAGATAAAATCAATACCGCACCTGCGGTTTTAAGGGCAAGCGGGGTTAGAAAACTACTCACAGTAGGTTGCATAGTCTAAATTGTTGAGATGTTAAGATATTCGCGCCGATCGGCAAGCGATCGGTAAAACGTAGTGGAGGATCTAAAAACTTAGATTAGCTTGTTTTGGGTAAGTTCCCAGCGATTTTCACCTAAAATCTAATTATTCAGTTTATCGGTAATCTTGTTGTTTATGACCCCGAAAATTAGCATTCATCCCGATCGACAGGCATTGGTAGCGGCTGCTTTGACGGCAATTGTCGATCGCATTCGCATGGCAATCGACGAGCGAGGCTCATGTACGATCGCGCTCTCAGGCGGCTCGACACCGCAACCATTGTACGCGGCTCTGGCGAACACCGATCTGCCCTGGGATCGGATTCGGATTTTTTGGGGAGATGAGCGGTACGTCGCACCGACAGATCCCGATAGTAACTATGGCATGACCAAACGGGTTTGGTTAGATTTGGTACCGATTCCCGCAGCAAATATCCATCCCATGCCCACCAACTTCGATCGACCAGAATTGGCAGCAGAGGCATACGAAACAGAGATCTTGACTGATTTTGGTCTAGAAGCCGGGTCGATTCCGGTTTTTGACATAGTACTGCTAGGGATGGGAGATGATGGGCATACAGCCTCTTTATTCCCCCATACAGCAGCTTTATCGGTAGTCGATCGATTGGTAACCGCAGGCGAAAAAGATGGACAGCCTCGACTGACGTTTACTTTCCCACTGCTGAATCGATCGCGAAGTACGATCTTTTTGGTTGCAGGTGCGAGCAAACAAACCGCACTAGCAGAAATTTTTGCACCGCAGGGCGATATTGCTGCTTATCCATCTCGTGGCATTCAGCCCCAAGGTGAGTTATTGTGGCTGTTAGATGCTGCTGCAGGCGAAGGGATGAGTGTTAGTACTTAAATTCAGGAGACTAATTCTGCTAAAATCTAAGCGGGCTATGTCTTTAAAAACTTGAAATTTAGCTGGTGACGATCGTCCACCTAAACCAGAAACTTATCTTGTGACGATCGCCCGTCCCAACTTGAAACTTATTTGCTTACGATCGTCCGTCCCAACTTGAAATCTATTTTTTATGATTGTCTGTCCCAACTGTAAGCACGATAACCCTGAAGGCGCAACTAACTGTGAAGCTTGTTATACCGCCCTACCAGCCACTAAAGCTTGCCCGAACTGTGGTGCCTCGATTCAAATCGATGCTACTTTTTGCGGACAGTGCGGTCATAATCTCAAGCCCGATCCTTCAAAAACGCCGATTTTGCTGCATCCGCCCGCTAGCGAGGCAGTAGCGGTTCCCGAAGCTGCTAGTAGTATCGGTTTACCACCAACAGTATTGACAAATCCCGAAGCCGATTTGTTACCAACGCCAATCGAGCCAATTGTTGCCGAAATTAATACTGTGGAAACGACAGAAACGAAGGCGGTTGAGGCTACCGAACCGATCGAATTGGCAGAATTTCCCGTTATTCCGACAGTGCCAGAACCATCGGTAGATCCGCTCCTAGAGCAGACACCACCCCCATCGGCACGTCAATTATTACATTTACAGACAAATCTACCTGTAGAATTACCATCGCACTTACAGGTCATCCACTTGGGGAAACCAAACGATTTAGTCGCCCCAGATATTGATGTATCGAGTTTTCCTTGTGCAGAGGTAGTATCTAGAGTTCACGCAAATATTCGCATTGAAGAAGGGAACTATTATATTGAGGATGCTGGTAGTGCCAATGGCACTTATATCAACCACAATGTTTTAGCCAAAGGTAATCGACATCTGTTGCGTCCTGGCGATCGCATCGGTTTGGGCAAGGGAGATTTAGTAACTTTTCTCTTTCAACCGCCGACATGATAACTAGTTAGGATCGCTGAATATCGGTATTCAGCGATCCTAGCTCGATGTTAGTAAATAAGCGAGCGATTTAAAGTCTAAATTACCCAGAATCGATCGCTGCTATTAAAAGTTACTTAAAATTCACTCAATTGGAGAATGAAGTAGATTTTAAATTCCTAATTTATGAACGTTCCAGCCCAGAATTTATATTAAATCGATCGATTACAGTCAGCTTAATAGCGAATTAAGTTAAATTAATTGGCATTGCGACCAACGAGTTACTGAATGCGATTAGCTCAATTCTCACCAGCCATGACTCAAGCACCATCTGCGATCGTCCTCAGTTTACTTAATTCGGTTCCCGTTCAAAGTTGGACATTTGACTCTGAAGATGTCATCCGCATCGGACGAGCGACAGATAACCATGTCGTGTTATTTAGTGCTGTTGTTTCTCGGCATCATGCGGAGTTGCGCTGGCATGAAGAAAACGGCTGGCAACTATTTAATATTAGCCCCAATGGAACTTATGTAGATGGAGCAGCAGTTAAAGAAACGATCGTCGTAGATGCGATGGTGATTCGGTTGGCAACATCAGGGCCAAAAATTAAAATTAAGGTTGCCATCGATACTTCAGCAATGTTTAGTACTAGCAGTTAGTTTAGTAGTTTGCAGCTACAGCAATTTTTAGCAGTGTTCAGTAATTTATTAGTCTGGAAAGGGAAAGCGGGGAGCGAAAAGTGTGTTCTTGGGGCAAAAAGCTCTGCGGGAAAGATTGTGCTTTACTAGTCAGAAAAGTACTGTAAGCTCCGCTCTCTATTCTCCTAATTTCTCAGTTGCACTGGCATAACCAGATAGGTCATTTTAACACCGCCCAGCGGTGTGAGAATAACAGGTTCGAGCGGGCCATTGAGACTGATGGTAATTTCTTGAGTAGGAATAGTTTTTAAGCCATCCATCAAGTATTTAATATTAAAGGCAATATCTAAATCTGCACCTGAAATTTGGGCGACCAGCGATTCTTTGCCACTACCGCGCTCTTGACTTTCGACAGATAAATCTAACGCTTGGTTAGCACTATCGATACTAAATTTAACTAAATTACTCTGGTCGGCAAGCACGGCAATTCGTTCGAGTGCGCTGAGTATTTGTTTGCGATCGAGCGTAATTTGGCGTTGGAACTGTTTGGGCAACAATAAACGATAGTCGGGATATTTGCCTTCTAACGTCCGCGTCGTTAATTTACGATCGCCCCAACCAAATACTACTTGTCCTTGCTCTAATTGTAGCCCTAAGCGATCTCCTTCTTGCCCAGAACCGAGCATTTTTTCTAGTTCGCGCAATGCTTTCGCCGGAACGGTGACTTCAAACGATCCGGTTTTGACTTCGGCTGCCTCTATTTCGTCCGTCTGGGCTGCTGGAGCATCATTTGGATAGACTTCAACAATTCCCAATCTATGACCGTCTGTAGCGGCAAATTCTAGCCGATCTGGCTCGACTTTGAGATAAACTCCCGTGAGTACCTGTTTGCTCTCATCTTGGCTGCAAGCAATCAGCGAACCCTTCAAGCCGTCGATAAAAGCAGCAGCAGAAAGCTGGTTGGTTTCGCCTTCTTCGATCGATGGTAATTCGGGAAATTCTTCTGCACTCAGCCCGCGCACCTGATAGCGACCGCTCGCCGATGTAATCGTCACTAGGTTTTCGCCAGCTTCATCATCGAGGGTAATCTCGCCGCTGGGTAATTTGGCAACAATATCATTTAACAATTTAGCTGGTAGTGTCAAGGTGCCTTCTGCTTCTACCCGCGCGTCAAAATTAGTTTGAATTCCCAAACTCAGGTCGAAACCAGTGAGCTGAATCCGATCGGGATCTGCTGTGACGGCGATTTTAATGTTAGCTAAAACTGGATGCGTTGGACGAGTGGAAACAGCGCGACTGACTAGCGCGAGATTGATATTGAGATCGTGCTGAGTGCAGACAAATTTCATTGGAGGTGGGAGATGGGAGCGGGGAGCTGGGAGATGGAAGTAAAGTTTAGTTAACTGTGTACTTGGAGTTTAAAAAAGTCGAGGTCGGGGATAATTTGGTCGATCGTGTAGCCTGCCATCTTGAGACTGTCGGGTACTTGCTCGATCGGTTCGCCAGCATCGAGCCATACTTCTAACAGTTCCCCAGCAGCCATCTGTTCGAGCTTCATTTTGGTACGCACAAAGTTAATCGGACAAGGCGTTCCGCGTAAGTCTAGTTGAATCATCGATTTAGGTGTTAGGTGTTAGGTATTAGGTGTTAGGGATTGGGTGTTAAGTGTTTAAGAAGGGTTCCGGCTTGTGACTTAGGGTTTAGGCTGAGGTGGTTAGGTAAAAATCTCAATTTGTTCTCGATCTTTTTACCCACAGTCCAATCTGACCTAAAGCCTAAAGCCTAATACCCGCAGTCTAATCCGACCTAAAACCTAATACCTAATACCTACTTAAAGACATTACCAAAGATACTACCAATACCACCTTTACCGACCCGATCGCCACGAATTTTGGCGAGTTTTTCGAGGAGGTCGCGTTCTTCTTGGCTGACTTTAGCGGGGATATCGATTTGAATTGTCAGTAAATGGTCGCCGCGACTGACTTCGTTACCCAGACGGGGTACACCTTTTTGTTCGAGTTTGAGGACGGTATTGGGTTGAATGCCTGCTGGAATATTCAACTCGGTGGGGCCATCGACGGTATCGATTTGGATGTGGCTGCCCAAAATTGCTTGAAGATAGCTCACCTTCACTTGGGAGAGGATATTGATGCCTTCGCGGCGGAATTTGGCATCTTCTTCGACATGTAGATAGACGTAAAGGTCGCCTGGTGGCCCTCCGCGCAAGCCAGCATCGCCTTCTTTACCAATCCGTAATTTGGTACCGTTGTCAACCCCTTTAGGAATCGAGATTTTGAGCTTTTTGGTTTCTTGTTTGCGTCCGGCACCATTACAAGCTTCACATTTGTCTTCAATTACCTGACCGTCGCCATTACAGGTTGGACAGACAGAGACTTGGGTAAAGTTACCGAACGGCGTGCGAGTATTTCTGCGGACTTGTCCGGCACCGCCACAAGTACCACAGGTTTGGGGTTGAGAACCAGGTTTGGCTCCGGTACCTTTACAGGTGGTGCAAGATTCGAGGTGGGGAATGCGAATCTCTTTCTCGCCACCAAAAATTGCTTCATGAAAATCTAGTTTGAGATCGAGGCGTAAATCTTCACCTCTAGCTGGCCCGTTGCGACGACGAGCGGCTTGTTGTTGCCCTGCTGCGCCACCACCAAAGCCACCATTAAAGAAGGCATCGAAAATATCTGCTGCAAAGCCGCCCATATCGCCCATGTCGCCATAGCCGGGAGCCGCACCGCCACCTGAAGATACGCCAGCTTCTCCAAAGCGATCGTAACGAGCGCGGAGTTCGGGTTCGGAGAGGACTTCGTTGGCACGATTGATTTCTTTAAAAGTATCTTCTGCCCCAGGCTCTTTGTTGACATCTGGGTGATATTTCCGCGCCAGTCTACGATAGGCGCGTTTAATTTCTTCCTGGTCGGCATCTCTGGAGGTGCCAAGGATTTCATAATAGTCGCGTGCCATACAGAAGTTTTATCTTACAAGGGGGAGTAGGAAGCAGCATCGGGGCTAGTATCGAAAATAGATCGACGCGATCGATCCCCATTGTAAAGGAATCGGGACTTGGTGATGGAGTATTAACCGTAATTTCCTTGGTGTCTGTTTCCCCTGCCAATTGCTAGTTAATTTAGCTGGTGACTGGGCTACTCTACAACCTCATAATCGGTAGTTGCGGTTTCATCATCATAGTCTAATGTGAGAGTGCTCGATACTTTTTTAGGTGGTGGTGGTGGCGGTGGTGGTGGTGCTGCGGCTCTACTCAGCGGTGCGTGTCGTTTGGGAGCACCGTTAGAGTTATCGGTACGATCGGTATTAGAGCTACTTGGAATTGTACCTTTTTGGTAGACAGCCGCACCCATCGCAAAAATCTCTTGTTGGAGTTTATCGATCGCTTGTTGGACGTTTTCTAAATTAGCAGATGGTTCTAGCAGCAGCATTTGTAGCTCTTTAGCCGTAGTTTCTGCTTGTTCGCGGAGATTGTCATTAATCAGATGACCGTTATCTTTGAGGGCGGTATCGTAGGTATTAAATAAAGCTTCTGCCTGATTTCTAAGTTCCACCAGTTGCAATCTGCGCCAGTCATCTTGAGCGTAGGTTTCGGCTTCTTTCCGCATCCGTTCGATATCGACATCATTGAGTCCGCCTGTATTAGCGATCGATACGGTTTGTTCGCGTCCGGTGCCGCGATCTTGGGCTGAGACTTGCAGAATACCGTTAACATCAATATCGAAGGAAACTTCAATTTTGGGTACCCCACGGGGCGCGGGAGGGATGCCTGTGAGCAAAAATCTCCCCAGGCTCTTGTTATCTTTTGCCATCGCCCGTTCGCCTTGAAGGACGTGGATTTCGACGGAGGTTTGTCCGTCGGTGGCGGTCGAAAATTCTTGCGCTTTACTGGTAGGAATGGTGGTATTGCGTTCGATGATTTTGGTAAAGACTTCGCCGAGGGTTTCGATTCCTAGCGAGAGTGGCGTGACATCGAGCAGCAGGACATCTTTGACATCGCCACCGACGACACCTGCTTGCACGGCAGCACCCATCGCGACAGCTTCATCAGGATTGACAGATCGATCGAGTTCTTTACCGCCAAAAAAGTTTTGAATGGCGCGTTGAACGGCGGGAATGCGGGTCGAACCGCCGACAAGGAGGATTCGATCGATATCTTTGGTTTGCAGATCGGCATCTTTGAGAGCGCGTTGGACGGGTTCGAGGGTAGACTCGATTAAGGGTGCGACCATTTCCTCGAATTTAGTCCGCGTCAGCTCGATCTCCAGATGTTTGGGACCTTGAGCGTTAGCGGCGATAAAGGGAAGGTTGATCGAGGTACTCATCATGGTTGAGAGTTCGACTTTAGCTTTTTCGGCAGCTTCGCGCAATCGTTGGAGAGCCATTTTATCTTTGAGCAGATCGATATTTTCGGTGGTGCGGAAATGTTTGATCATCCAGCGGACGACTTCATTATCAAAGTCATCGCCGCCTAAATGGTTGTTACCAGATGTCGCTTTGACTTCATAGATCCCATTACCCAGTTGGAGGATCGATACGTCAAACGTTCCTCCGCCGAGATCCACCACCATGATTTTTTGCTCGGTATTGGCTTTATCCAAACCATAAGCCAAAGCAGCCGCCGTCGGCTCGTTGATAATCCGCAATACTTCTAGTCCCGCAATCGTCCCAGCATCTTTAGTAGCTTGGCGTTGGGCATCGGTAAAGTAAGCCGGAACGGTAATCACTACTTGCTCGACTGGTTGCCCCAAGAAATTTTGCGCATCTTTTTTGAGCTTTTGCAAGATCATTGCCGATACTTCTTGCGGGGTATAAGTCCGACCTCGGATTTGAACATCCACAGTATTATCACGACCCTTAATACAGTTGTAAGGAACGCGATTGCGTTCGGTTTCGGTGTCTTCCCACCGCCTACCGATAAAGCGTTTGATACTATAAACAGTATTTTCTGCATTGGTTACGCCTTGTCGTTTGGCAAGTTGCCCGACAAGTTGTTCGCCACCTTTGGCAAATCCAATGATACTGGGAGTGGTACGACCGCCTTCCGCATTAGAAATGACGACTGGGATGCCGCCTTCTAAGACAGAAACGCAGCTATTAGTTGTACCGAGGTCGATGCCGATGACTTTTGCCATAAAATTGAGGCAATATTGTAAAGAATGGGAAAACGGGGGTGTGGGGAGTATGGGGAGTGTGGGGGATGTGGGGGTGTGGGGATTAAATTAAAGCGAGATCTTCATAAATCTTCCCGATCCTCCCACCCGTACTTATCCTCCCACCCTCACTATTGTTTCCAAGAGAAAGTAACTAGCAACTGGAGCTACTTATCCGTAGTGTCGAAGGTACTCACATCTTCGGCAGACAACTGTTCCGGTGGTGCAGCTACTTTAACTAGGGAATGGCGTAAAATCTGCTCTCCCAGGTAGTAGCCACGTTGTAGTTCCTCCATTACGGTGCCTTCGGGATGTTCTTCCGTCGGCTGACGCATGACAGCTTCATGCAAATTGGGATCGAATTGTTGTCCTTCGGGACGCATGGGCGATACACCCAGTCGTTTGAGACTTTCGACCAATTGTTTGTATACGCCTTGATAGCTTTTATGGATGCCCAACTCGCCATCATTTTGAGGCTTAATTTGGGTGCGAGCGCGCTCGAAGTTATCGACAACACTCAATAGTTCCATGATGGTGGCGCGTTTGGTGCGGAATTCGGTTTCTTCCTTCTCTTTGCTGCTGCGCTTGCGGAAGTTATCAAAATCAGCAGCAATTCTGAGATATTGGCTTTGAAAAGCATCTCTTTGATTGGAGATTTCGGTTAACTTTGCCGTCAATGCCTGAAGTTCGGATTGAGAAGTCGGCGCAGTTTCTGGTTCTACATTGACTGGCGGCATTTGGGGTGGGGTGGTAGCTGCTTCAACATTTGTAGCAACCTCCGCATCTGCCGCATCTGGAGTAGAATTAGCGGCTGGATTGGTGGGAGAACCAACCGTTGCCAGCGTGGGAGGTTGAGATTCGAGACTGTCCAATGGTAATTGTGATGGGATAGTCTCATCACCTAAATTAGTTGGCTGTTGTGGGGTTTCACTCATCGTTCGTTCATGCTCTATTAACAGACTGCTAAACAATTTCGATCGTCAGATGTTCCATAAGGAGACGCTACGCAATCGAGTGTGCAAGCCAAAGATTAATTCTTAAATACATATCTTAAATATAGATCTGTAAGAGAGGCTAATTCAGTGAATCTGCCTTTTGAGTATAAATCTGATTTGGGTCGATCGTGTATTTTTTTAAGATTGGCTGGGATTAGCGATCTGAATCTAGATCGTTACAGCCTTTGGCACGAGAACATTCTCGATCGGGTAGATATTTGGAGATCGGCAATATTAACGATTTGCTAGTAAAACTCGATGCGATCGAATACTAGTAGCGTCTGGATAGCAGAACTATTAACCCAATTCAAATGGTCTCATTTTATAATGCCCAACTTCACAACCCAAAATACCATTAGCAGTTAGAAAGGATAAACAGTAAGTACTCAGACGTAAGCACTCCAGAGTTTTTACAGGCAAGATCGAGATCTCTTTAGCGTGAATGAATACATTCAGTCTAACTGTGGGCATACTGTAAAGCTAGGGAGCTAACTATAGTAGCGATGACTCGATCGAGTCGAGATCGTCCACCATGACTGTGTTCCCATGAGTACTAAACAGCAGTTATGACTCAATCTTCATCCGCCAAACGGGCACTAATCGTCCGCCTTGACTTTTCCTTTGGGTAATCAACAGCAGCTATGACTCAATCTTCATCCGCCAAACGGGCCTTAATCGTCCGCAATGACTTTTCTCCTTTCGGTAATAAACTGATTCAATCGGGTTATGTCAATGCGGAACAGCTCAAGCAAGCACTAGTTGACAGTCGTACCAACAACCACCCCTTAACGGATGTGTTGGAATCCCTAACAGGCAAATCTTTGCCTGCGGAGTTGCAGCAGCAATATAAAAAGCAACAGTTATTCGAGCTGAAAATTGTCTACGGGTTGAATGCGGTCGATATTAGCTCTGCTCAAATTGACAAAGTTCAAGTGCGGACTTTGATCGATTCGTTTATTCCTGCCGATAGTTGTCGGCAACTGAAACTCTTACCAATTGGTCGATTAGAAGGCGATCCGCCAATTCTGACGGTGGCGATGATCAAACCCGACGATCTGCAAGCCAAAAACGATTTAGATAAAATTCTCCGCCCGCATGGGATTGCTTGGCGCAGTGAAGTAATCGCGCCTGAAGATTATCAAAAGCTGCTCGATGGCTATTTAGACGAGCGGCTGCAACAGGATGAAGCAAGCAATTCTCAGAAAAATCTGAATGTCGAAATTGATAATTTCGATGCGCCAGAGTTAGGAAATGCCGAAGACGAACTCAATGATGAAATTGACGTGGCTGGAGCAGAAGCCGCTCCGGTTGTCAAGTTAGTCAACCAAATTATGGCAAAAGGTTTGCTAGAAAAAGTTTCGGATATTCACATCGAGCCGCAGGAAGAAGGTTTGAGGGTGAGATTCCGGAAGGATGGAGTACTGCGTCAGGCTTTCCCCATTTTGCCAAAACACATTATTCCGGCGGTGATCTCTCGGTTTAAAATTATTGCCGAATTAGATATCGCCGAGCGGCGGTTGCCTCAAGATGGTCGGATTCGGCGAACTTTTGAAGGGAGAAAAGTAGACTTCCGGATGAGTACTCTCCCTAGCCGCTATGGGGAGAAAGTCTGTATGCGGATTTTGGATAACTCCTCGACGCAATTGGGTTTAGATAAATTAATTAGCGATTTACCCACCCTCGAAATCGTCCGCGAAATGGGCAGTCGTCCGTTTGGCTTAATTTTAGTAACTGGGCCGACAGGTTCTGGTAAATCCACGACGCTGTATTCGCTGCTAGCCGAGCGTAACGACCCTGGTGTCAATATTAGTACGGCAGAAGACCCGATCGAATACGCACTCCCCGGCATCAACCAGGTTCAGGTAATTCGCGAAAAAGGGATGAACTTTGCCTCGATTTTGCGCGCCTTTATGCGGCAAGATCCCGACATCATCTTGGTAGGAGAAACTCGCGACCAGGAGACGGCTAAAACCTCGATGGAGGCGGCTTTAACTGGTCACATGGTCATGACTACCTTACACACCAACGACGCGGCAGGCTCGATTGCGCGGCTAGATGAAATGGGTGTCGAACCATTCATGGTTTCTGCCGCACTGATTGGGGTCGTCGCCCAACGGCTACTGCGGAAAGCTTGTGTTGAGTGTCGCATTCCCTATACTCCTACTCGTGAAGAACTCGGTCGATTTGGATTATCTGCTTCTGGAGATTCCGTGATTACATTCTACAAAGCTAACGAACTGAGTAGTAATGAGATCGAATCTGCTAAAGCTGCCGGAAATCTCTGTAAAAACTGCAACGGAATCGGCTATCGCGGTCGGGTTGGTGTCTACGAAGTCATGCAAGTTACCGAAGAGCTAGCTACGCTGATCAATCAACGCGCTTCCACCGCCCTGATCAAGGAAACCGCCGTTCAGCAAGGGATGAAAACTTTGCTGTCTTACAGCCTCCAAATGGTTCAGGAAGGTCAGACTACTCTCTCTGAGGTCGAACGAGTGACCTTTACCGACTCTGGTTTGGAAGCAGAAATCAAAGCCAAACGCAAAACCACTTTAGTCTGTCGTACTTGCTCTGCCGAACTCAAACCGGAATGGTTGGATTGTCCTTATTGTATGACACCGAGATTTAGTGATTAGGTTTTAGGTTTTAGGGTTTCAGAACGCAAGCGTTTTCTTAATTTCTAAATTCTAACTATCGACCTAATACCTAACACCTAATACCTAACACCTAATACCTAACACCTAAACTTATGTCTGAATTAATGATCGAAGATTTGATGGAGCGACTCGTTGAAATGGGTGGCTCTGATATGCACATTCAAGCAGGTGCGCCAGTTTATTTCCGCGTTAGCGGCAAACTCGCCCCAGTGGGTGAAGAACCGCTCACTCCCCAGGAGTGTCAGAAGCTGATTTTTAGTATGCTCAATAATACTCAGCGCAAAGAACTCGAACAAACCTGGGAAATCGACTGTTCCTATGGTGTTAAAGGATTGGCTCGATTCCGGGTCAATGTCTATAAAGAACGCGGTTGTTATGCGGCTTGTTTGCGGGCACTATCTTCTAAAATCCCCAACTTCGAGCAGATGGGATTGCCCGAAATCGTCAGAGAAATGAGCCATCGTCCGCGCGGATTGATTTTAGTAACGGGGCCGACTGGTTCCGGTAAAACTACCACGATGGCGGCAATGATCGATCTGATCAATCGCACTCGCGCCGAACATATTTTAACGATCGAAGATCCGGTCGAGTATGTGTTCCCCAACGTTAAAAGCCTCATTCACCAGCGTCAAAAAGGTGAAGATACCAAAAGCTTCTCGAATGCACTTAGAGCCGCCTTGCGGGAAGATCCAGACGTAATTCTGGTGGGAGAATTGCGGGACTTAGAAACGATTAGTTTGGCGATTAGTGCTGCCGAAACTGGTCACTTAGTAATGGGCACATTGCACACCAGTTCTGCCGCTCAGACGATCGATCGGATGTTGGATGTATTCCCGCCCGAACAACAGCCCCAAATTCGCGCGCAATTATCTAACTCGCTAGTTGCCGTTTTCAGTCAAGCTCTGGTGCAAAAGAAAAAGCCCAAACCGGGTGAATACGGACGAGTTCTCGTTCAGGAAATTATGATCGTTACTCCCGCTATTTCTAATCTAATTCGTGAAGGTAAGACCGCTCAAATCTATAGTGCGATTCAAACCGGAGCTAAATTAGGCATGAATACGATGGAATCGATCCTCGCCAAACACATTCGCGAAGGCACGATTTCTTTTGAAGTTGGCGTTTCTAAGTCATCTCGACCCGACGAACTCCAACGCCTGATTGGATCGACACCGACGATGGCGACGAATGGACGTTGAGGAGGAAATAGGGAATAGGGGATAGAGAATAGGGAATATTAATATTATCAACCCTTTACCCTGTCTTGAAAAGGTGCTTCACTTGGGGAAACCCCAAGAACGCACTTTTCGCTTTACCCTTTACCCTTTACTCTTTACCCAAACTAAACCCCAATCCCTAACCCCTATCCCCTAAATTTATGCCAACTTTTATAGCTGAAGTCCGCGATGCCCAAGGGAATGTCAAACAAGAAAAAATTGATGCTCAAACGGTAGATTCTGCTCGGACGAAACTCAAAAAGAAATATCAATTCATTCAAAATATTCGACCAGTTAAATCTTTTGATATCACCAAGATCGATCTAAGCGATATTGAAGCCGCCATGAATCCCGTCACCGTTCGGGATAAAGCGGTATTCTCTCGCCAATTTGCCGCGATGGTAAATGCGGGTGTGGCAATGGTGAGATGTTTGACAGTTTTATCCGAACAATGCGGTAATCCCAAGCTCCGCAAAGTACTCGCCCAAGTTAGTATCGATGTGCAACAGGGGATTAACCTTTCTGATGCGATGCGCCGACACCCGGAATGCTTCGACAATCTTTATGTGAGTATGGTGCAGGCTGGAGAAGTGGGTGGGGTACTCGATGAAGTTCTCAATCGGCTGGCAAAAGTGCTAGAAGATATGTCGCGACTCAAGAACCAAGTCAAAGGGGCGATGGCGTATCCTGTTGCTGTAGGGATTTTAGCACTGATTGTTTTCTTAGGGATGACGATTTTCTTGATTCCAGTATTTGCTGGTATTTTCAAAGGTTTAGGGACGGAATTACCCGCCTTAACCTTATTTATGTTAGGAATCAGCGGTATTTTAACTAGTTGGATGATAATTATTCCGATTTCGGTAGTTAGTGGTTTAATTTTTGCTTACAATCAATATTACAAAACTCCGATCGGTAAACTCACAATGGATCGGTTTTTCTTGAAAATGCCCATCTTAGGTGACTTAAATGAAAAGTCTGC
>NZ_JANPLS010000146.1:0-34895 GCF_031422475.1 Chamaesiphon sp. VAR_48_metabat_403 | reverse complement strand
CCTAACATAACTCCCCACACTCCCAGTCCCCCAGTCCCCCAGTCCCCCAGTCCCCCAGTCTCATGTCCAGATCTCGCGAACCATTTATCAACCTCGTCTTCTATCATGCTTTCAAGCAGCCATTTATCAACCCCTTCTTTTACTTATATCTCCAGGGGAAAGTGATAGGAACCGAGCATGTGCCCAAATCGGGCGGGGTGGTGGTGGTGTGCAATCATGGCAGTAATTTCGATCCGCCACTACTATCGGCTGCTGTGTTGCGTCCGTTAGCATATATGGCAAAAGAAGAACTATTTGAAGTACCAGTATTAAAAAATGCCATTAAATTATATGGTGCGTATCCCGTCAAACGCGGTGCAGTCGATCGCACGACAATTCGATCGGCTTTAGCTTATCTTGAAAATGGATGGGCTGCGGGAATTTTTCTATCTGGTACGCGCACCGCTGACGGTAAAGTTCTAGATCCTAAACCGGGTGCGGCTTTAATTGCGGCTAAAGCCCAAGTCCCCCTGCTCCCTGTGTGTCTGTGGGGAACTCATGCGATCGAACAAAAAGGTAAAAAATATCCCCAATCGACTCCCGTAACGATTAGAATTGGTGAATTAATTCCCCCACCCACCGATACCAAAAGATCTGAACTCGATCGAGTCACCGCTATCTGTACGACGAAAATTAACGATTTACACGATTTGGGTAGATAGTGAATAGTGAATAGGCTTTTGGAACTGCGTTCTTTACTTTTTCTCCTCCCACACTTCCCACACACCCCCCACACCCCACACCTCCTCACACTATGGAAAACCTCCGGGAACAATTAACCGAACTGATTGATGAAGCCGAATTAGAATGGCTCAAACCGCACATTCAAAAAGATGCCGTAATTTTAGTCGTTCCCGAACTCGATCTTTTGGATGTGGGCGTGGCAATTGCCAGCGATAATACTCAATCGGTGCAACATTGGATCGGCGAACAATTGTTAGTAAAACCATCTCCAGAAATTCTCAGTCGCTGGAATGCAAATCCCGATCGCAAATTTCAAGCAATGATTCTCCAACCGTATATCTTAGTTAAAGAGTTAGAAACTTCAAGTTAAACAACCTAAAATATCGCACTGCGTTCGGTTAACATCAAATTGTTGTTTTCACCAAAAAGTAACCTCTGATGCTCCCAAATCCTTACTCCCATTTCCAATCTTCCATCTCATCAGGAATAATGACTCGATCGATTGGATAAATCGAGCCATTATCGGCACGTAGAGCTGTTGACAATACAGTAGCATCCCCGATTTTAATACCGTCACTGAGATCGATTTCTAAGGATATAATTCGCATCCTATAACGATCGCGTAAAATTTGACAAGGTATAAGACTTGTTTAAATCAAAGTTATATCGCTAGGTATATACTAATAGTTTATGATATTAAATGTAGTTAGTCTGGGTGCGTTACCCTATGGAATAACATACCCAGACCATGAAAATTCTTCAAGTTTTCGAGACTTTACTCAGATCGAGTGCTCTGTTACTAGGTTAATTTCTACCCGAATCCCGCACCGCCGAGTTTGCTAGCGAGGGGGACGAGTGGCTGTTTTCTTCCTGGGGCTGGGGATACTGTTACCATCCTTGTCTAGCTTAACTGGTAACGGCTTACCACCATTAAAATAAGCTTCCATGACCTTCAACACCATCGGCGCGGCCGTTTTACCACCACCGCCGCCAGTATGTTCGCCAAAGGCAACGACGACAATTTCGGGCTTATCCGCAGGGGCATAAGAGCCAAACCATACGTGGTTTTCACCTGGAGGAGCTTCCGCCGTGCCGCTCTTACCACTTGATGCTGGAATTGTTTCTGTATTGAGCGCGCCGCCAGTACCGCCATCGACCACTTCGCGCAAACCTTTGCGGAGGACGGCAATGGTACTGGGTTTGAGATTCATCGATTGTCGCCATTCGCGCTTGGTGGGATCTTTCACCAGATGGGGCTGAACGTGGAAGCCGCCATTAGCAGGAACGGCAAACATTCCCGCAACTTGGAGCGGCGTAGTTTGTAAGAAACCTTGACCGATCGACATATTAATCGTATCGCCGATCGACCAGGGTATTTTATAGTTGAGCTGTTTCCAATTGTCATCAGCTACCAAACCTTTGGCTTCTTCGGGCAGTTCGATCCCGGTTCTTTTACCAAACCCATATTGGCGCGTCCAGTCGATTAAGGTTGGCCCGCCCACGCGTTGACCGACTTGATAGAAAAATGTATCGCTACTCCATTTCAGGGCACCTGGAAAGCCTAATCGCCCAAACCCAGCGTGATTCCAGTCGGCGAAGGTAAAGCCGCCAATTCTGATTGAGGCATAGGTTTGGAGAATGCTATCGGGTTTGAATTTTCCAGATTCTAAGGCGGCGGTGGTGGTGACGATTTTGAAGGTACTTGCAGGCGGAAATGGTTGCAGAGCGCGATTGACAAAGGGATGATCTTGACCTTGAAGTTTTTTCCATACTTCCGGTGCAATCCGCCCGGAGAGCAGATTTGGGTCGAAAGCGGGGCGGCTTGCCATTGCTAAAATTTCGCCCGTGCGGGGATCCATTGCGACGATGGCGGCTTTATGATTTCCCAATGCTGCTTCGGCTACTTTTTGCAGCTCTAAGTCGAGAGTAATGGTGACATCTTGCCCCGATTTGGAGACTTTTTGCCCTAAAAATTGTTGCAGTCGCCCCGCGCCATCTACTTCGACTTGAGTACCGCCCCATTCGCCGCGCAATCGCGATTCGAGGGTCGATTCTAGTCCCATTTTGCCTGTAACATCGCCCAATCGATAGCCCATCGGGCGACGTTTGGCTAATTCTTTATCGTTCATTTCGCCCGTATAGCCCAAAACGTGAGCGGCGAGCATCCCACCGGGATAATAACGGACGGATTCAATATCGACATCGATGCCTTCTTTTTCGGCTCCATATTCCTGAAGTCTGGTAATCTGCGCCTCTGTCAAATCGCGGACGATGCGGATCCGATTGGTAGAATTGACTGTCGCACCAGTCAATTTGGTTTGAATTGCTGCTTCTTCGATATTTAAAATTTGGGCAACCCGTCGCCGAGTTGCGAGCCAATTTTCGCGCTTGGTTGCCAACGGCCAAATAAACACCGAGTGTGACAATTTATTACCAGCTAGCAATCGACCCTTGCGATCGTAAATATTACCGCGTACTGGCGGTTTGGCAACAGTCCGCACGCGATTGGTTTCGGCAACCTGACGATTGACCGCGCCCTGATTCAATTGGAGATAAAATAGCCGCGAACCGATTCCGCCCAGTAATCCCAGTCCGATAACGGTCATGAATACTACAGCTTGGTTTCCCTGTCCGACAGTGCGCTTTTTGTTGTAAAAGCCAGAGATGCCAAGGTTGCTACCAGATAAATCGCCAGATAAATTGTCAGAGAACCGATTCTGCATATAAAGGAAGCTTGGGGCGGGAGCGGTCGAGCGAGTTGTCAACCTAGATAGTTGGGATTTTAGCCGATTTAAGCCATTTGTCTGAGTAGGGGATACCGCACTCATATTCATTACAATTGCAGATCCCGATCTGGATTGGTGGCGATGCTGACAACTTACCATCGATCGGCGACAGGCTCCATTAAATCGATCGCATTATCCGCGCCTCGTTTCGATCTAGCATCAAATAATTCTAGCCAATGTAAAATGCGATCGATTAAATCGATCGTTGTCGCAATTTGATGATGGTAAAGAAGCAATTTCGTTCGCGTAGCGTCTCCCATGGAGAAAATCCCATCCATTCCCCATGAATCGCGCCCCCGGCTGTAACTATTCCTCCTCCCGCTGATAATGGCGACAATCTTGACACAAACCATCGGGATTGACAGCACACCGAATATAGGGAGATCGGGCATTGTAAGTGCAAGTCAAGTCGCCAATTACATAGCCGACACCCTCGATGTATTGCTCTTCGGGATCTCTAGTCATTCGCTTATAAAATCGGCGATTGGAGCTAGATTCGGTCATCGCCAGCCGCCGACTGCGAGCGCGGAGTCGTTGGTTGCGGCTCAATAAGTAGCAGAGCAGCGGTAATAAAAAAATCGTACCAATAGCTATTAACGTGTGGAGCACCCATCGCACCTCAATTCTTAATTAATATGATAACCTGCTAATTTAGTTAGAAAACAGTAGTTTTATTAAAGATTAAGAAAACATATAAAAGCTCTATACTAATTGACTTTTGTACGTTTGTCATTAAAACTTTAGCACACTGAATTTTGATGTTCGATTAGTACCCGTCTAGATACTAGGAACGTGGGGCATTGGCGATCGCGATTCCGCTTTTAGTCGCAAAGATGCGTTCGATCGCGGCTTCGACAATTTTATCGGGGGTGGAAGCTCCCGATGTCACACCTACCACAATTTTGCCATCTGGCAACCAATTTTTGGTGATTTGGAGGTCTTGAGATAATGGTTTGTGTTCGATCTGATTGTCAGCCAAAATACGCAGATCGCTATCGATATGATACGAAGGAATTTGGTGTTCGATCGAGATTTCTTGGAGATGCGTGGTATTAGATGAATTGTAGCCGCCGATGACGAGCATCAGGTCGAGGGGTTCTTCTACTAGCTCGAACATGGCATCCTGACGCTCTTGAGTGGCATCGCAGATAGTATTGAAGCTTTGGAAATGTTCGTCTAATTCGGCGGTACTGTATTTTTTCATCATCGTCCGCTCGAATAGTTTGCCGATCGCTTCGGTTTCGGTTTTGAGCATGGTGGTTTGATTGGCAATCCCGACTTTTTCTAAATCGAGGTCGGGATCGAACCCGGCGGAGTAAGCGTTATTAAATTTAGCTAAAAATTCGGTGCGCCGTTGAAGTTTTTCGGCGGGCGAGTTACCATCGTTTAGAATATAATCGGCAACATAATTAGCTTCGGCGAGATTTAGGACGACTAAATACTTATCGGCAAAAGAACTAGTTGCTACTGTCTCTTCGTGCTTATACTGACCGTGAATAATTGATGTATAATCTTTTTTCTTGTGCTTCTCGATCGTATTCCAAACTTTAGATACCCAAGGGCAGGTAGTATCGACAATGGTACACCCTTTATCGTTTAATAGCTGCATTTCTTGGACGCTGGCACCAAAAGCGGGGAGAATTACCACATCGCCGCGATCGATAATATCAAAATTTTTAACGCCGTTTTCGACCTGAATAAAATTGACATTCATTTCGCGCAAGCGTTGGTTGACAGAAGGATTGTGAATGATTTCATTAGTAATCCAAATCTGTTGCGTGGGAAAATGTTGGCGAGTTTCGTAGGCGATAGCTACTGCTCTTTCGACACCCCAACAAAACCCAAAAGATTGGGCGAGGCGAATGGTGACATCGCCGCGAGTCAGAGTATAGTTGCGATCGCGGATTTCTTGAATTAAATTGCTTTGATATTCCGATTCGAGCACGACGGCTACTTCTGCCTGATGCCCGAATCCTTTACGATGATAGTTATCTGATTGATTGAGGGATCTTTTAAAGGCTTTGGTATCCATGTGGGGGGAATGGCTGGTGGCTCGTTAATAGTATTATATCGAAGAGGATGCGCCCGCATCGACGCTTCTTACCTCTATCCCCCAAAGCCTAAAACCTAAAGCCTAAAGCCTACACCAAGCGTACGGCTTCGCCAAAGGGAAATTGAGATAGATCTAAACCTCCAGCCGTAACCACCCAGAGCGTTGGTAATACTGGTGGAGCGGGGGGAAACTCACCCAAACCATCGGTAAAATAAACACAAACCGCCTGTGTATGCTCGTCATAGGTAGCCGCGATCCGATCGAAGAACGGCACGAACGACGTACCACCGCCCCCTTCCGGCGGCGGGATAGGGGTTTCGACATTCAAGCGATAGGGGCCATATAAATCGGTATCGACATAGTATAAATCGCATTCTAGATGGGGATAAGAGCCTAAAATGCCATTTAATTCGCTCATAAATAATCGGAGTGTTTCCGATCCGATCGAGCCGCTGGTATCGATCGCCAGGTATACTCGAACAGATTCGCCTTGTAATGCTTCGAGATAGAGTCCCCGCCCGACAAATCGGCGATCGAAATTCTGAAAATCGGTAGGAGTGCGGACTAAAAATCGCCACAGTTGCGCTTTCCAGTCTAGCTGGGGATTGATAACTGTCTCAAATTCGCGTTCGCTGCCGATCGCCAGTTTACCCCATTGAGTCGTCCTGGCAATGGATGTTGCCTGTTGAATTGCCTGTCGCCAATGCGCGGCTAATAATTCGCGATCTTGTTGCGCCAGCGGTGGCGTTAGTCCCCGTGCGGGATGATGTTCGCCCAAATCTCCAGCCTTCATCGCCAGGATGTCGAGATCTGTCAATTTGAAGCGATTGGTGTCAGTTTCTCTAAGCAGCTCGTATACTTCTTCAACGCTCAGATGTTCCCACCGCTCGTCTCGCAATCCGCCGGGAGGTAATTCAACCCCGCTCACTCTTGAGATCGTACCATTAACGACAATATCGGCGGCGATATTCCACAATTCTGGTTCCCGCTCGTTGAGGCGCAATGGGTGTAATAGTGCAGCGTGCAAAATTTCATGCAGGAGAATGCCATCCTGTTGCTGGCTGGGAAGAGATTGCAAAAAGTCGGGATTTAAAAATATATCGCGTCCATCTGTAGCCGCATAGGGAATTGTCATGCTGGGTACAAACCGAGCAAACATCGCCAGAGTGCCAAAAAAAGGCGATTTCATGCGTAACCGTAACAAAGATGCACTGATGAGCTTGGCAAAATCAACAGTTGGAAGACAATCGTTCATTTCTTAATTAATCCCAAGAAATGGTCATAATTAACAACTAGCTGCTTAATAGCAAATGAATAGAAATTGGTTATATTTTGCGCTCGGATTTTAAATATTCCAGCCGATTGAGATCGTTTCAACGATCGGTGCTGGCAGCATTTCACCCCGAAAATCAATAATTTGGACTACTACTAAATAGGCGATCGCGAGTGCTATGGAAATTATGCCTGTAACTAGTGCGACAATTTTGGAACGATCCATACTAAACAAAGCAAAATAACTGATAGTTTCAATTTTAACGATAATAGCACAAATAACCAGGGCGATCGCATTCGGTCGATCGCCCCGATGCTCATCTTTCTAATTCAATTCGATGTTTAATTCAATGGAGACATAATATTGACAAATAAATTACGCGGACGATATTTAGTTACAAATTTATTAATCGCATCGCGATCCTGCGGTGCGATCATCCCGATACAGCCTGCGGTACCATCGTAACCATTACCTTTATTAAAGCTAGGATCGAGATGAATGCCTAATTCGTTGCGGTTGGTTTCAAATTTAGGAAAAATACTGATAAAAGTTCTTCCCACTTCTGGAGTTTTGCCAGGAATAATTAGATCGCTAACATCATACAAGCCATCGGGTAGGGGCGCAAAGTTATTACCGCGATCGCGATCGACTTTTTGAGTATTTGCAGTTCCAGAGACGACATTAAATGACTGAAATTTCCGACCGTTAATATAAGTTTCTAGAGTATAAATTGGGTTGCCTACACTGTTTTTACCTTTACTAGCATCTATAATCAAGCGGAGGTAACTACCTTCAATCGATGTTCTGGATATTGCCGCAATTTGGCGATTGAGGATATGTTTGGCCGGACGATTATGCTCAGATTTTAGTGCGGGAGTGTCGATATTTCTAGATCCTAAATTCTTTTGCTTTGACGAAAGGCTAGTTCGACCCTGGCGACTATTTTCTAAAGATCGATTAGATCCAAGATTGAGGGTTAATGAATCTTTTTTTATCGATATAAATTTAGTTTTAATCTGCTGTTTTCTGGGTGCAATCGTGGCTGTCGGACGATCGGGATTAGCCCAAATTGGCGCGATCGCATTACCAGGTTCGCTACCTTCCGAAACGATGGGAGCGGCGGGGAATGGTATTTTCAGGTTGAGATCGGTTGCGGATGGGATCGATCGGATCGGTTTAGTTTTCGATGATTCAAAAGAGATCCGTTGCGAACGAACCACTGGTGCAGCGACAGCGGGTAGGATATTCGATCCTGAGATAAATAATGGCAAGGCGATCGCTCTCGACAACCAGTTAATAGTCGATAGTTTCATTTTATTAAGATAGATTTAATAGGGTAGGCGGAGTCTTGAAAGTTAAGTAATAATTACGAATAGCACGCTCGTCTTTACACTCGAATGTAGAAGCAATATAGAACGGCTATTAAGATGTTGTTTGCTAATTATGTTCGGGCAACTGATTACCGATCTCGATCGAAAGAGCGCATGACTGTATCGGTATCGCTCACCTTCCACTTGCCGCTATATTTGACCAACATTACTGAAGTAAACTGTTGCGATCGTACTGCTCTTTGCGATCCTCTAGCTTTCATCATTTGCGTGACTTTGACACGGGCATTATTTTCCGACAATGAGACGAGTTCGATATTTTGAACTTCGATGCTCATATCGATGCCATAAGATTTGAGTTTAGCGAAACTACTGCGTAAGTATTCTTTATCGTCATCTGAATCTAATACGGCTACTCGCGCCATCCGCTCGACATTTTGCTCGTTAAGTCCGCGATAAAACTCGGTTAATGTGCGATGGATTTTTTTCAGCTCTGACTTTTGGGCGGTTGCCGAATAAGCGGGGCTGTCATCTTTCGTAATTAGTTTATCTTGAGTGCTCGGTGCGATCTCTGCTACCAAGTCTACAGATGCATTCGCAATTTGGGCGTTGTTAGTCGAAACTAAAGCTAAATTGACAAGTGCAGTTGCCACAGTGACGAATACATATTTCAACATAGTAGAAATCGGGGGGTGCGGTTGCGTCGCTCGGTCGCAAATAAGTTGGTTGTATTTTTATTTACATTGGTTATACGTAGCAATCCGGAAACTATTTCAACTTTTTTGGCAATCTTTGATGGAGGTGGGAGCGGGGACTGGGGGACTGGGAGACTGGGAGACTGGGAGTAAGATTTTTAATCCAAAATCCAAAATCCTCCTTACTCCCTACTCCCATCTCTCCCACTCTAAAAACTGTCACAAGCCATCGAGCGCGAGTGGGAACACTAATGGAGGATAGTAGTAACAAGCAGTCCCCCGTCAGAAATTATGCCGCCCTCATCAGTCAAGTCAATTTGGTTGGAGTTGCAGATCGACCCTAACGACCCCGAATTATTAGCTACTTTAGATCGGATGGTGCGATCGGGAATGCTCGATCGATCGCAAATTCTTAAACTCGCCCGCGAGTGTCTGAGTGAAGAGATCGAACTTGAATCGCTACCCGCAGTCGTTCCGGCGACTGTTCCCGAAATTTATATTGCACCAGCACTCCCACGTACTCCGCCGCGAGCGCAGCAGATGTGGCAAAATCTCAAAGACGAATTGAGCGTGCGCTGGCTGCTATTTTTGGGCGTATTTTTAGTGGTGCTGTCGTCGGGAGTATTGGCGGCGACGCAATGGTCGTTATTTCCCGCATGGGGACAGTATGGCTTGTTATGGCTGTATACGATCGGGTTTTGGGTGGTGGGAAGTTGGGCGCGGCGACAAGAGGGGCTGAAACTGACGGCGAATACCCTGCAAATTGTGACTCTGCTGTTAATCCCGGTCAATTTTTGGGCGATCGATTCGTTCCAACTTTGGCAGCAACCGTTAGAATTAGTCACCGCCATTCTGGCTGGAATCGGGCTGGGAGGCATCGTTTATCTTAAATACCGTCAGCAGCTTGGAAAAACTAATTTACAGCACTCTGGCTGGCTGCTAGGGGCTTATCTGGTGCTGAGTGGTCTGCAATTAGGCTGGCAAATTCCCCATTGGTCGTCGATCGCGATTTATATTGGGGCGATCGGGGTGGCAGTATTATTACAAAGGATTCGCCAGATCGAGGGTGGCTCTCTAGCTATTTATGGGCTGGGAATGCTGCTGTTACGCGGTTTACTGGTAGAACAGTTACCGATTTATAGCTTTGGTTTGGCGATCGGGATTATTGGGTGGTTGCTTACTCAGTGGGGGCTGCAAAAGGCGCGCAGGCTGGCGCATCTGGATCGGTTTGCGAAGGTATATGGCGAATCGAATAGGCTGGCGCGTCATCGAGTGACATTAACTGCGATCGCGAGGTTATATCAACAAATTGGAGCCAGTTTGCTGGTATTTGGTTGGTTATTCGCGATCGGGGATTTAGTTAGTATCCCTAAAAACAGCTCGTGGCAAGCTGTTGCGGTTAGCAGTCTGGCGTTGGTGTGGATCTGGCAACGCTTGAAGGCTTACCAACAACTGCGTGAAGTCACCGCTCTATTTTTTGTCGGACTGCAAACCTATTTAATTAGTAATTTGCTGTGGACACCCCTGGCGACTGGGGCGATTTTCGCGAAGGTTTTACCGTTCTTATTATTGCTATTCGGACAAAATTATCTACTCGCTGGTTCGCTGCTAATTTTCCCCTACTTACTATTCTGGGTATGGCTTACCGATTGGTTCTGGAAACGGGAATGGTTTGCCCTAACGCGGCGGGGTGAATCGCTGATGTTGGCGACTGGGGCAATTTTACCGATAATTAATCTCACCACACCCCTGAGTTTACTTGTCGATTTACTAGCATCGACCGCAATTTTGGCGCACCTGACACTCCGCTATCAGCCAGTCAGAACCAGTTATATCTATCTCACCCACCTGAGTGGCTTGGCGACGATTTTTGCCGCCCTCGCCTATCGGTGGGATTGGTGTAGATCGTTGGTGCAACCGCTCCTCTGGAGCATCGCCCGTAATTTTGTGGGTAATAACGAGCAAATTCTCGATTTAACCGTAATTGCGATCGCCCTGAGCGTCATTACTGTTGTTGAATTATGGATTTCTGCCCAACCCGTGCGACTGAAATCGGATGCTTGGCAACGCAGTAGCTGGAATATCGGCTTAGGATCGACGATCGCGACCGGATCGTGTTTTTTCTTATTAACTACCTTCCCCACCGCACGGGCGATCTGGCCGTTATGGTGGTCGATTATTCCGATCGCGTTTACCTACATCGCTATTAAAAAGCCACCCCTGCAACCCTGGCAACTCGCCAACCAAATCCCCGCTGCTTGGTATGGAATCGCCGGATTGAGTGGGGGATTATTGCTGAGTGTCGATCGACCCGAATGGCGATCGATATTGCTACTTGTGGCTGTGGGCGTAATGTTTCCCCTCGTCAAACGGCTTAACCAGATTCTCCCCGCCTGCATTCACATCGGTTTTGGATTGGGGTTGGGCGTTAATTTACTCGTCGGACGTATTTACCCGACTAGTTACTGGCTGGTAATTGGTGCGATCGCCTGTTATGGGTTATGGTTTATCAGTCGGAAACTACCTCGGATCTATGCAGTGGCTAGCGATCGATGGGCGATCGGGATTGCCGGACTCGGACTGGCGATCGGCTCGGTAAATTACTTCCACACCGACCTCAACTGGTTGGGGGCGCAAATCGATATTTTCTTCAATATCCAAGGGTTTGGCAGCCTGCAAGCTGCCGCCGCAGCCCGATCTGTGCCCTGGTTCCAGAGCATTCATGCGACTACCCTACTAGCCGCCGGAATTTTAGGCGCGGCGATCGTCACTCGCAACCGCTGGCAACAGGCATCAATCCCTGAATGGGTCTACTTTTGGAGCTTAATCTGGACGGGTGAAATCGCCCTCTCCGCCCTCGTCCATTTACTCGGCGGCGATACTCTCACCCTCGCCACGGTTAACATCTTGTTAGCCTTCCCCCTCTGGTTTTACACCCGCCAACAGCTCGAAACCGAACTAAAATTAGCACCCTTATTACTAGCCAGTTGGGGCTTATTACTCCGACTACCATTTTTTACCACTTATACCGGACTACTAACGATCGCCGTTGGGATAATTGGCGTATTAGTCAGCCGCAGACTGAGTAATCTCATCGGTTACGGCGGGTTATTCTTCGTCACCATCGGCTGCTACGAACTAATTACTCATTACCTCCTCCAAGCACCCCCCGGTGGGAGTACCGCCGATGCCTTCACCGTCTATGGCTTAGTTACCGCCATCCTCGCTCTGGGCTACCGCCTGAGCATCTGGTGGAAATCCAAGCAAGGTGTCACTCGGTGGTGGAATTTCCGCCTCGCTGGCTTAAAAAACGTCGCGCATATTCATTGGGCGGTAGCTAGCACCTGGAAAATCGCCGCAGCCACCATTCCCCCCAGCCCGATTCCCCAATTAACCCTCGTCCATTTATTCATCAGCGTCATTCTCGGCGGCTATGCCTTAATCCAAGCACGCGACAGAGATGGCGGCGACTGGTGGATCTATCTCGGTTTGGCAGAATTAATGGGAGTCGGTATTTATGCCCGATCGATCTTCCAAAATCTTGGTATCTTCGATGAAGGTTTAATTCTCATCTCATGTACGATCGGATTAATTATTTTACTCGCTCCTTGGCGACAATGGGGCTGGCAAGATCGCCCCTGGCGGATGGTTGCGCTAATATTACCACTATCGCGAGTCGTCTTTGAGTTCGATGGAATTTCTCTGCTCAATCTCGCCGTACTCGCCGTCTTTTACGCTGGCGTATCGCGCCGCCAAAAACAATTCGGTTGGGCTTATCTAAGCTTGATTTTCCTCAACTGGGCAGCAATCCGGCTGTTATTTGAATACAATCTTACCAGCCCGCTCTGGTATGCCACCTCGATCGGTTTATCGATTTTAGCCGCCGTACAATACGATCCTTACTGGCAAACCTCCAAACAAAACCGCCACAACGGGAGAATTTTGGGAAGTAGTATCATCGCCGTCACCGCGCTACTCTGGCATCAGCCCTGGTTCCCGATCGGCATCGGACTCGCGATCGCCATCTGCGGTATAGTCTTGAGAGTCCGCGCTTGGCTGTATATCGGGACGATTACATTTCTGTTAACCAACGCCTATCAATTACTCATTCTAATTACCGAATATCCCATTACTAAATGGGCGATCGGATTATTAGCTGGAGTCTTAATTATCACCCTCGCCGCCAACTTCGAGCGACGCAAAGAACAAATCGAACGCGCAATTGGCTATTGGCTCGATCGTTTTCAGGAGTGGGAGTAATTTCGATACGGTTTTTGTTAGTCAGCGGTTGAAACCGCCGCTGGTGATGCAAAGTCCGCCTGCGCGGACTAAAAAAGAACAAATCTTGGTTTAACCGAACCTTACTGGGAGTAATTTGCGCTAACTTTGGTAATTTAATTCAAAATGTCCTGTTGAAGATACATCGTGCCTGAATATATGTCTAGTTACCCCTAGAGTATAGATTTCATGGTTATTACCGCTCCGCCACCAGCCAAGGTTAGCTCCAGAAGAATTGTCGATCTTTGGGCGAGTTTACCAACAGATTACAAGGAATCAGATTTGGGATCTAATTTCATGCTGAGACTATTTGACTATTTAGGAGTCAATCATCACCAAATTAAAAATGAGCCTACTATTGGCAGAGGTTTAAAACCAGATTATTTAATCTATAACGATCTAGAGCAGCCGCCTGTATTAGTAATAGAAATTAAAAAACGCGAAGCAGCTTTAGCAGAAGTGAGCGATGCGAAGTTTGTGGCAACTTGTCAAGAGCATCCCCGCTATAAGGATGCTGTCGGTTTATCGCCCGCTCCTAACAATGGCATCATTCAATACTTAGATATTAATAAGGTTAACCCCAGTCATTTAGCCAGTTATGGATTGGTATTTAATGGTGACTTTTTTCAACTGTGGCGACGTGTCGATGGGTTAGTTATTCCGATGATGACTGTCAAGCGAGTTAATAAAACTAGCTTGCCAAAATTATTAAAAGAATTAGTCAAGTGCTTGCAAGCTCCCCCATCAGCCCTAGTAACTGCCATTTGGAATAGTAAAGGCGGAGTCTCTAAAACTACCAATACAATTAATGTTGCTGCATGTCTGGCTTTAGCTGGCAAACGCGTCCTATTAATCGATCTCGATCCGCAAAACGATCTAACTACTGGGCTTGGGCTAAAAGCAGATTACGCGCCCAACTATTTCGATCGCATTTACGAAAAGCTTCAGCTCCAAGAACTCGAACATGCTAAAGATATTTTGATGGCATCAATTCAAACCAAGAGTTATGCGACTACCGATGGCAAAAGCTTTCATTTATCGCTGTTGTCCGCAACGAAAGATTATTTAAACAATATTAACGATGCAGTTCGCGCCCATAGTCAATACGTTATCTTCAACAAACTGCTAGAACTAATTCGGTATAATTACGATTATATTTTTATCGATGCTTCTCCTAAATTTGATAATTTAGCTAGGTGTTTACTATGTACGACAGATACGATCTTACTACCATTCGATTCAGGTACTAAATCATTAAAACATGCGATCGAGCTTTCTGCAAAGATAATTCCAACAATTCAAGTTATGCGAGATAAAGCCGATGACTTTACAGTTGGCCCTTGGAGTTTAGGCTTATTATATAGTAACTGTCCGGCGCAAATTGGCGTGGGTATGGATAAAGCGATCGCTGATGTAATTAAGACGCAAGGATTTACAGGCAAACAAGTAAGCAAGCGGCTAATTACCTTCGATCGAGTAAAACAAGCAGAATTTCAAGGAAAACCAGTAGTTTGTTGGCAAAACTCACAAATCACTAAGTTATTTCACGAACTAACGACAGAAGTTTTCTTAGGTCATAACTATTCTAACAACTAGAATCATTCATTCGATCGGACAAACTTATTAATATATTTACAAGGTAATTTATCGTGGTATCAACTCTAGAACGACGTGGCACCAGTACACCTTTAGGACAGGTTCTACGCCTGCCATGCAAATTTATCCAAGGAAAATCTAGTGCTGAAGTGATGGTAATTAATGCCATTGCTAACGAACTAGCTATTTCTGGTAAAAATGTTTTACCTATTATGGTAAAACACCTTAAAGAAGACAAGTATAATGCTGTATTTAATACTCAAATTCTAATTGCCGCTCGGCAAGTAGGCTTAGATTTTATCTACTGTATTGTTGTCGATGATGAGATGGCAGCTCAATTAAAAGTTGAAGCAGGAAAAAATCTTAAAGTTAATCTCAACCAAGCATCAGAAGCAGAACTAATCGCAGCTTTCGAGAATATTAAGTCGAATATTGCTACATTTAATAAGCTCGATCCAACTACAATCGCGCGGGCGATTATCCAATACCGAGCTACCGATCGCATTAATAATTTAACATTCTTAACCAAGTTAAAATGTGGAATTGGCAAAACTAAATTACCTGCATTAGTCGATCGGTTAATATATTAGTCTAGTACTAGGCGGCGTAAATTAGGTTACTATTTCACACTCCCAACTCCCAACTCCCAACTCCCAACTCCCAACTCCCAACTCCCCGCCAAAATAGTAACTAGATTTACGTCGTAGACTACTAGGTTATCCAATAGTCAAGAAGATAGTTTTCAAATTATCAAAATAATTAAACAAATGGTTATTTAGACTCGATCGATGCCTAGTCAGATCGATCGCTAATCATTGAGTCGATCTGTCACTAAGACAGCAAGATTTAATTCTCTTTCCAGGTGCCATGAAAACCCATCGGTACGACACTTGGTAAACTTAACCGACAAACAGGCGATTCATTCAACCTGTCACAATCGAAAATCCAGACTTCACTCTGATGTCGTTCGCCGTCATAAATAACTGTAATAATCCAGCCTCGGTTAGCATCGAATTTATCAACAACATGAATCGGTTCTGTCGGATATAAATGACTGGCAAGATCGACAGTAGTTAACGTGTTAGTATGTCGATCGAATCTGCCGATCGTACCGACTAATTCGCGATTTAAAATTGCATCTGGCTTGTGAACTGCTAAATATGTATATCGCCATTCTTGCCCGACTTGAGAGCTTTCTACTAATGGGAATTCACAACTACGATCGCATAATTGTTCGCTACTAGTTAGCTTACCCACAGTCGGATCGATAACTAATTGCCAGAGTGTCCCAATCGCTTCAGTCTGAGTCTCACCACTAGCAACTTCTCGCAAAAATTCATTAGTACCAAAGTCGGCATAGCGAACTAAATCGCAGATAATTTTACCATTTGCATCCACACAACCATTACCTAAATGCCATTGATACCAAGGCTCGGTCGTGAAGGTACTAACTAGACTCAGATCCTCGCGATCGAATATCATTATTTGCGTACCGAGTTCTGGCTTCCACCGAATCGATTCACTATAACTAGCCAATTGCAATAAAATTGGTAACGGTTGAATCTCAATCGGATTAATACAAAACACCAGATATTTACCGACCATTAAAAAGTCATGAACTGTCGTCAGCCTGGGTAACTTAGTTTGACTAGTTTTAATAACTTTACCACTGCGATCGCTCTCATACAGATTTAGTTTTGGTTGCGCGCCGAGCGAGATGCCAAAATTATATATATGTCCAGAAACTGGATCGACTTTGGGATGCGCTGAATAAACCAACGGAGTCAGATCGCTACCTAAATTATCCGTCCCGATCGTTGCTAAACTATCTAAATCTAGAACGTGCGGCGCGCCACCTTCCCAGAGTGCCAACAATCGATCGGGTAAAGCTAAAACCGAAGTATTTGCCGCATTTCCCAACGATTTACCAAACCGCTCCCAAAGATTGCCAGATGGTAACATGCCATAGTTACCATACAACCACCGATCGACCTGACTTTCTTCCTGATATTTCTGAGTTTGAACATATCGGTAGACCCCACTAGCAGCCCCGTCAGCAAACTTTACCGCCAAAATAGCTCCATCCCCATCAAGCCAGTGTCCGACGCGCTTACCGCCCCGTTCGAGCCGTCCGGGGCCATTCCGATAGAGGGTACCTTGCAAGCCATCTGGAATCGCACCAGAGAGAATCTGTAACTGCGTCTGGGGAAATTCGATCGCGGGTGCAGCTAGAGCTTGACCCCACAGAGGTTTAGTGGCTGACGGTTTTGAGGTAGTTGTCATTGGTGAGTAGCAGTAGTTTGGTGTTCGATCGGACAATTCGACTAGATTTACATATCTACAGACAGATTGCCACCTCTTTAAATTCTACAAAGATCGCATTCATTATGGAGACATCAACCGATCTCAATCACAGTAATATTGCTAGGCATTGATGGTGCGACGGCGATGGCGGGATATCTTCAGCAATTTCAAGCAGCACGGCAAACGCGGCTCTCATGAATTTTATCCTCGCGCCCAGCACTACCCGCGATCTCGATCGACTATCTCAATACTTTCTCGAAACATTGTCTTTTGTAGGCTGTACCAACGATCTCAAACACAGTAAGGTCGATCGTAGGGGTTGAGGGTATCAAAGATCGAGCGCATAGGTACAATCGACAGGCATCGATTGTCGCTCAAAACACAATAGATGGGAACAATAGAATGAACCCATCAGCCCAAACGGTTGTTGGAATGTATTAACAAATATATAAACTTCTACAAACCAGAGCACAATGGAAAGCGATAGTTGACAAAATAATCTGGCAACTTGCAGAACATTATGATGATAATACACTACTCGAATTGCATAAGTTGATACTCAAGAGAAACTTGTTTATTCCATCTACGGATGGAACTATTCGAGTTGCGGAGATGTCGAATATGAAGCTAGTTGTATTATATACTGGAATGCATCCTAGCTGGGGAGGGACTGGCTTCTGTAATATCTCATATATTGCAGCACTAGAGATGGTGCTGAAGATGAATGATGTTGATGGCATGTTATTACATAACAAGCAGAAGTCATGGGTTGGTTTTGACAAAAAGAAAGTTTTATGGCTTTACAAAATGTAAAGTAAGTAAGATTTCAAACATGTTTAACACGATCGATAATTCTATTCCCGATCGGGAATGATTTTGACTATGCTAATATTTACAGATCGACGATCTGTAAATATTATTTGGCGATCGATCTATTGCAACAATACATCTGCGGGAATACCCAAGTGAAGATGGATAGCTCGAATCATCTCTAGCGTTAATGGTTGGCGTTTAGACATTACCTCTGCAACCAAACTCTCGCTACCAATGAGCGGGATTAGATCTGCATTCGATCGATCCAGTTGTTCTAGTCTAAATTCGATTGCAGCGATAGGATCTGGTGATTCGATTGGAAAATATTTATCCTCATATAGCTCGATGAGTGTTGCTAATACCTCCACTTCATCAGCTTCTGGAGTTTTGGGACTCGATGACATTAACGTTTCCGCACGTTGCAATGCAGCTTGATAATCAGCTTCGGTTTCGATCGATCGAATTGAGTCTGTATTCATGTATCCACACTACCACATCACTCGAATTGAATATACCTCAAATAAAGCATCGCGAGTGATAATAGTTAGAGAATTCCCTATCGATTGTGCTATTAAAATCCGGTCGAATGGATCGCGGTGGTGCAATGGTAACGAACGATAAATATTCAGTTCGGTAAAAGCAATCGATAAAATTTTAATATCTAGTCGCTGTAAATCGGCTTCCAGGTTTTCAAAGGGGCGTTGAAGTTCTAGTTTACCCAGTCCTGATTTAATCGCAATCTCCCACAGACTTACAATACTGACAAATACATCATTATCTTTGTTTTCGATCGTAGTCAGTGCTAGATTACTCAGATTAGCATCGCCTTGAAGATACCAAAGTAGTGCGTGAGTATCTATAAGCACTCTCATTACATGTATTCCTCAAAATCTGCCAATGGCTCGTCAAAATCGTCGTGAATATTAATTGCCCCTTTCCAAAGACCGAATCCCTGTCTTTTGTTACCTGCTGTTAGATCTGCCGATGATTGAGTGTTGGTATCCAAATTAGATTTGGCTCTGAGTTCTACAAATTCGGCAAACGCTAATATTTGCTCTTGTAAGTCTGCTGGTAAGGTGTGGATCTTATCAATTGTCATTCGTTCGACCGGACTCATACTCAGATGGTATATGGTTTAATATTTCGATCCTAGCAAAAATTGAGAACGGGTGTTCTGTCTATCTTAATATAGCCACTAGAAAATTGTCCCGCTAACTGGGCGATAATTAACTACATAATAATTGCTAACTAATCTCCGCTTCCTACCATGTCAGAAATATCGATCGAATCTACGCTCCAAGAAGAGCGACTATTTAGCCCCTCAGCAGAATTTTCTCAAGCCGCACAGATTAAGAGCTTGGCAGAATATGAGAGCATCTATGCCCGCGCCCAAGCCAATCCCGAACAGTTTTGGGCAGAACTCGCCGACAGCGAACTGCATTGGTTTAAGAAGTGGGAAACGGTGCTAGATTGGCAGCCCCCGTTTGCCAAGTGGTTTACAGGCGGGAAGATTAATATCTCGTATAATTGTCTCGATCGACATCTGACTACTTGGCGTAAGAATAAAGCCGCATTAATCTGGGAAGGCGAACCAGGCGACTCGCGTACGCTAACTTATGCTCAATTGCATCGCGAAGTTTGTCAGATGGCGAATGCGCTCAAACAGATGGGTGTAGTCAAAGGGGATTTAGTCGGGATATATATGCCGATGATTCCTGAAGCGGCGATCGCGATGCTAGCTTGTGCGAGAATTGGGGCGGTACATACCGTCGTCTTTGGTGGCTTTAGTGCCGAGGCTTTGCGAGACAGATTGGCTAATGGTAAGGCTAAGGCGGTCATTACTGCCGATGGTGGCTGGCGTAAAGATGCGATCGTACCATTAAAAATTCAGGTAGATAAAGCTCTCGAAAATAACGCCTGTCCGACAGTCGAAAAAGTTTTAGTCGTTCAGCGTACCAAGCAAGACATCCCTATTATTGAGGGGCGCGATATCTGGTGGCATGAAATTCAACCCACCGTCTCCGCCGACTGTCCCGCAGTCGAAATGGATGCCGAGGATATGTTATTTGTCCTCTACACCTCTGGCAGTACGGGCAAACCTAAGGGAGTAGTCCATACTACTGGCGGTTATAACCTTTACAGCCACATCACCACCAAATGGATTTTCGATCTCAACGATACCGATGTTTACTGGTGTACCGCTGATGTCGGTTGGATTACCGGACATAGTTACATCGTCTATGGGCCATTATCCAACGGCGCGACGACTGTTATGTACGAAGGAGTCACCCGCCCTTCTAAACCGGGCTGCACCTGGGACATTATCGAAAAATATGGCGTAACCATCTTCTATACCGCCCCTACCGCCATTCGCGTCTTCATGAAAATGGGTGAAGAACTCCCCAACGCCCGCAATCTCTCCTCTCTGCGCCTCCTCGGTACCGTCGGCGAACCCATTAACCCCGAAGCCTGGATGTGGTATCACCGCGTTATCGGTAAAGAAAGATGTCCGATCGTCGATACCTGGTGGCAAACTGAGACTGGCGGAATTATGATTACCGCTCTCCCTGGTGCAATTCCGACTAAACCAGGTTCGGCAACTCGCCCCTTCCCTGGCATCATCGCCGAAATTGTCGATCTCGATGGCGAAACTCTTCCCGCCAATAGTGGCGGCTACTTAGCGGTAAAATATCCTTGGCCGGGAATGATGAGAACTGTCTACGGTGACGACGAACGGTTCCGTAAAACCTACTGGGAACACATCGCCCCCAAAGATGGCAAATACATGTATTTTGCGGGGGATGGAGCGCGTCAGGATGCTGATGGATACTTCTGGGTAATGGGACGCATCGATGATGTGCTCAACGTTTCTGGGCACCGTTTGGGCACGATGGAACTCGAATCTGCGCTCGTCTCACACCCTGCGGTAGTCGAAGCCGCAGTTGTGGGCAAACCAGATGAAATTAAAGGTGAAGAAATCGTCGCTTTTGTGACTTTAAATAGTAATTATGTCGGCGATGCAAGTTTAGTAAAAGAGTTACAAAAACACGTCGGTACAGAAATTGGGGCGATCGCCCGTCCGGGTGAAATCCGCTTTACCGATGCATTACCCAAGACTCGATCGGGTAAAATTATGCGACGATTATTACGCGATTTAGCGGCAGGCAAGGAGGTTTCTGGCGATACTTCGACGCTGGAAGATCGTAGCGTATTAGATAAGTTGCGAGGTAGTGATTGAATTAATTTGGTAACGGTGCGCGATCGATAGTTAGGGCTTGCCGATCGAACTTATCGGTAATTGATGCAGGTATAACTTCGATCGACATTTATTTAAGTTGGGATCGATCGAGATAAGTTTTCCCGATCGATCGAATGTAATTATTTCAGCAGCAATTCGATATCGTTGGCAATATCCTTGGGTTCGGTATTCGAGCCATAACGCTTGACCACATTACCACTGCCATCGACTAAAAACTTAGTAAAATTCCATTTAATTCCCTCCGTGCCAAAAATGCCTGGTGCGGCTTTTTCTAAATATTGAAACAGCGGGTGAGCATTGGCACCATTGACATCGATTTTTTCAAATAATGGAAAAGACACACCAAATTTGGTTTCGCAAAATGACTGGATGTCTGTTGCACTACCTGGTTCTTGCTGTCCGAATTGATTGCATGGGAAACCCAATACTGCGAATCCTTTACTGGCATATTTATCGTACAACTCTTGTAAACCCTTATATTGAGACGTAAAACCACACTGACTGGCGGTATTGACAACGAGCAAAACTTTATCGCGATAAGCACTCATCTCGACGGGTTGACCTTCAATGCTGGTAGCCGAAAAGTCGTAAACTGTTGATGACATAATAATTTTGGCAATTTGTAAATACTAACCTATTTATTATTATGGAAGTATTGCCAACTTGCTAGGCGCGATGAAACGACTTTTAATTTTGGGTGGAACTGGGGATGCGGTAAAATTGGCAAGTCTGGCGATTCTCTTGCAGAGAGGCTTCGCCAACGATCTACCTGAATTGGTGGTGATTACCAGCCTCGCGGGGAGAACTAGCGCGCCAAAGAGTCTAGTCGGCAATGTGCGAATCGGTGGCTTTGGTGGTGAAGCTGGTTTAATTGCCTATTTACAAACCGAGCGAATCGATCTGATAATTGATGCGACTCACCCGTTTGCTGCCCAAATATCCCAACATGTGGCAGGTGCGGCGACGAAAGTAGGTATTCCCCGATTAGTGCTAATTCGCCCTGAGTGGGCGCGTTTGCCTGAAGACAATTGGATTGAAGTGAAGAGTGTTGCAGCAGCAGTGACGGCGATTCCGGCTAGCGCAAAGCGAATCTTTTTGACGATCGGCAGGCAACAGCTTGCTCCGTTTGCCAGTCTGACAGATAAATGGTGTTTGATGCGATCGATCGATCCTCCCGATTTGAGTATCTCATTACCACCGGGTAAATTATTACTCGATCGAGGGCCATTTAGTTTGGCAGCAGAACGGGAATTACTTAGAGAATATCGGATTCAAGCGATTGTTAGTAAAAATAGCGGTGGCGATGATACTTATGCCAAAATTATTGCGGCGCGGGAGTTGGGTTTACCTGTAATTATAGTCCAACGTCCGATCGTCCCTGAAGGGGAAATAGTTCGAGATGTTGCTGGTGCGATTGAATGGTTGCTCGATGCGATCGGGCGGTAAAATTTGGATAAATATCGATCGAATGGATGTGCTGAATGTAACTAAGCTAGCGATATTTTAGGCGGGGTGGGGGTACCTATTTTCACTGTATTTGTTCGATCGGCTCCAACGCATGAAGTCCGAAATTTTCACTCCTGAATCGTTCGATCGAGCGTTCGTGCTTTGATGGGCAAAATAGCCTGCTTCAGACAGATATTTTTTGAGCTAGTCTCCAACAAAATGTTCGTCAAAGAACATTTTGATTTTTGAATGAGTATGCCCACAGGGAAGCTTTCTTACTCCCTCCCCTCTATAAGCTACGGTGTATACACAAGTCGGCTGGACTTCGTTTCGAGATCTGAATCCCCCAAACCCCCTTAAAAAGCTTGCTCAGATCCGGTCAAAGTCCCCCTTGGAAAGGGGGATTTAGGGGGATTCAAACCAATTTCGCTTCTCACCAAAGATGTGTATACACGGTAGCTTTCCAAGGGGATTTAGCGGCTCCCGCTCGTCGGGTTTCCTGACGGTTTAGGGAGAGGTTAATTCAAGAGTCGAGATTGACTCGATCGATCGCATCGATGACTTCTAATACTGACTTAGGTAAGAGTTTATCTTTAAACCAAATTACCTCGCAGGGTAAATCTCGTGCGTTTAGTCCCGCTTTCTCTAAATTCAATCGTTCTGAGATGGCTAAAATCAGATTTTTACAACCAGATTTGCGGACTTGAGCGAATTTTTTCTGTAAATATTCCGGTCGCCAATAACCGACAATTTCTAAAATATAATCGCGCCCGTCGGGATGTACCAAGCGGAAATCGGGAATCATGACACTACCTGGAATTGGTAATAGATTTACTTCGCGTTCTAATACCCAGTCGGTTTTTAGCTTATCCCAGCGATCGGCAAAGCTAGCTTCGAGCATACTATCGTAAGATTTTCCGGGTGGATAGTGGGTTTCTAAACCGCATTTGTCGGTGAGGCTATAACGTCCGACTTTGAGATTCCCGGTGTAAAAATCTTTGGTTTGTAAGGTTGCGCTCAGGCTCCATTTAGTGACGTGCAAAATTGCGGGGATTAATTTAGCGATCGCGAGTCCATAGCGGGTACTGGCTTTAAACAAACTCGTCGGGCCATCGACTTTAATGGTAAACCCGTGGTCGGCATCGCCTTCGATATACGTCATCAATTGAAATAATTTCAAATACCGAAATAACAGTTTATATTGTCCGGGTACGTTGCGATGGGCGTTGATGGTTAGTTCGCTGGCGCGATAGAATACGCCTTGAACTTGAGAAAGGTTGTAGCGATGAATTAGGGCAACTGGATCGGGTGCGTTAAACTCGGTTAAAATTCGATTGTCTGGTAAATCGGCATACAATCCTTGGGTAATTTGGGCGGGAATTATTTCCGCGCTTAGTTCTTGAGAAAGATTGCTGGCGAGGGTTGCTAATGTGGTTTTGCTATGCTCTACGCTGGGGCTGGCTATCGCTGCGAGTGCGTAAACGCGTTCGCGCAATTCGGAGGGCTGAAGGGGGCTGACAATTTCAAATTTACTGAAGCTTTGGCTTTTGAGCAGGTGGGCGAATCCCCGTTTGACGCGAAAGTCGGGACTATCACCTTCGAGTTCTAATAACATTTCATCTAGTTGTCCCTGGGTACCGCCTGTAACGGAGGTGAAGCAGTCGATAATCTCGATCGCCATCTGAATGTGGTGCGCGTCGAGTTCGATCCGTTTGGGGACGATCGATTCACCATTATATCGATAGATTAATAAATCGCCGGGTAACATTTTAGGTTTTAGGTTTTAGGTTTTAGGGGGTTATTAAAATACTTGTAAATTTTAGCGGACACAATTAACTTTCAACTTTCAACTAAAATCCGTAGCGGATTGAGACGCTAACGGTATTATCTTTATAAACATTGGCAGTCGAGCCGAGGGTGCGGCGGAAGTCGATTTCGGCGGCATTCCAACCTAAATAGATCGCTGAATCGGAATTAGGATCGAGTTCGTAACTGAGATTTGCCCCAAAAGGATTGGTCGAAATATTCCGATCGAGGACGCTGATAAATCCGCCGATTTTCAGCTTGTTGGTAACTTTCCAACCAATATTAAAAACAGTTTTATTTTCGACCGACTCTGGTAATATATTACCAAAAAATTGGGTACCGCCAACTGAAATATCGCCAAAATTCAGGGCAATTCCAGCATTGACATAGCTTTGAGCAGAGCGAATGGGTAACGATTGGAGTGTAATTGCGCCATCAACGATATAGCTAGTATTAAACCCTAAAACTAGACTATTGCGCTGATTAGAGCCGAGTTGGATCGATTGAGTGCCACTAGCAGACAGTTGGCTAGAATATTCAGGATCGGGATTGAGATAGCCGATACCTGCAAAATTCAGACTCAAGCCACGGGGATTGACGATCGCGTAATCGGTACCGATATAGGCTTTAAGATTGGAAGTAGCTTTCGGCTGAAAACCAGCATTGACGATCGCGCCAGTATAATATCGCCACAGGCTATTTTCGTTGAGATTCGCGCCTGTAAAACTAATATGGGGATAGTAATCGGTGCGCTGACGGATGGTATCGGTATCTACTCTAGAGACATCTCGATTCAATACGGTGACATAACCTTGTCCGTAGGCATTTTGCAAGCCACCAGAATTAAAGCCAAAATTATTCAGCGTTACCGCAATCGGCACATTTCCGCCTTCACCGCCGCCACTAGTCACGATCCGGGGTTCGCGAAGGGTGTTGTAGCGATAATCGCGGCTAAATTCTCGCTCGACGACGGGGGACATGCCCACCCAGAGGGCTTGATGGCTGGCTCCAGGGGGAACTTTAGGATCTTTACCGAAACTGGCTGCATAGCCCGTACCAGCCTGATATACTGTCAGGCTATTATTGGGAATGCGAATGGCACTGGCTACTTGATAGAGATTGGGGTTGACGACAATGCGCGCGCCCGGTTCGCCAGGGGCGATGCTGCGACTAAATGATGGTAAAACTTGACCGATCGCATTAGTTAAGGCATTGACTAATTGATTGCGATCGCCGTTGATATAATTAAGCGATCGGACAGTGCGTTCTAAGGTCGATTCTTTACCATTAGTCGCAAAGTTCTGCTGCATCCGGGTGTAATTTACCGCCAACCCAGTTTTAAAGTTCTCCTGGCGTTCGCCAGTCAACACTTGGGGTGGCGAACCTTCGGGGGGATTGACTAATCCGATCGCGGGAATGGTTAAATCGATGCCAAAATTCTGTCCATTCGCACCGCCTTGAAAGCCTGGTTCCCGAATTGCTGCTGATGATTCTGCCGAAACTCGATCGCCAAATTGAGAGTCAATCGTTACCCCTCTGGGCTGTAACTTCTTGGGATCGAGATCGCTCTCACTAATTCTAATGCCCGGTATGTAGGTGCATTCGCCACCCGAACCGTCGAGACAGTTACCAATCAGACTAATTTGTTGGCGTACCCCTAGTAAGGTTTGATCTTTAGCAACAGAGACAGTAATATCCTGATTTTGGGCGACAGTACTAATCCCTGTCGATTCCATCTCGGTAGAGACGCGAACTACCCGATCTGTAGTGACGCTTTGGACATTTTTGGCTCCAATCAGCTTAAAGACATTGAAACTCAGATCGGTATTCCGAAAATTTCCCGTTTCAAATCCGGTGACGATGGCGGTATTGGTATAGTGCGAAATCCGATTGCCATTGATAATAAATTGCGTCGAAAACGGATCGACAACTCTGGGATCGAGAACTTTCGGCTCGATAATAAAGCGCGAATCTTTAACCGCTGTTGGGTTAGTAGGTGGTGTCGGCGTGTTAGTAGATGGTACGGCGGGGGTATTATTTGGCGAGAACAGCAATCCTGGTGTCAATACCGAATTAATCGGCACGATCGGACTACTCCGAGGGAGTAAGTTAGGCAGGATAATGGGTACCAACAGTGTCGGAGTCGCGCCTGTGGGAATGGGAATCGTGACTTGGGCGACTTTGTGCTTGACTAACGGCGGTGATGTGGGTTTGTCGGTACTTTTGCCAGCTTCGCTTGGTGCGGTTTCGCTAGTATTCCCCTGTTGAGTCGATGCGACGATCTTATTGCTAACTGTTGGTGCAATCTCTTCAGTAGTCGATCGATTTTCGGGTGGGGCAGCTTCGCCAAGCGATTGAGTTTGCGCGCTAGCACTACTAGCTAAAAGTAAATACCAACCCGATATTGCGATGCAATAACAGGCTAATTTATAGTTGGTTTGATAATATGCGAATAACTGTGAATACATATATGATTTACAGATCGTTGGCGTAGCCGCGCCGAGCGGTAATCGAGGCTCTATCTATCAGCTTCAGCACCCAGTTGTAAAAAGATACCCATCCTAGTTACATCGATTCGGTTTTACCCGCATCGAACAAAACTAAAGATGGGTAGATTTTTTGTTGTTAGCAAGTACGGTGTCGATGTAGCCCATTAATGAGCTACATCGAGCCATACCTATTTATTGTTTAAAGGAATAAACGATAAACCAGCCGAAGTACCTTTGTATTCGTACTGAACTTTAGTATTGGTGCTATCGTTTACACCAGTAGTTTTGAGGGTGTTGTCAGTTGTCTGACCATTTTGGCTGTTGACATTACTGTTGGTAGTATTGTCATTGGTGTTATTTTTGTCGTTTTTAACATTGGTACTAGCAACATTGCTAGTGGTGTTGTTGTTAGTTGCCAACGAGTTGTCTGTGTTGTTGTTGGTTTTTAGGTTGCTAGTAGTGTTGTTATTGGTAGCAAAAGTATTGGTGGTATTGTTATTGCTATTAACGTTGCTAGTAGTGTTGTTGTTGGTCGCAAAATTACTGTTGGTGGTTTTGGTTGTGCCACCACTACTGCCAGTACCAACAGTACCGTTAGTAGTAGTACCTGCGGGAACGTTACTTGTGGCAACGCTAGTGCTACCGACGCCAGTGCTATTACCAGAGCTGCTACCGTCAGTGGTTCCCTTGGTATCAGTGAGGTTATTGGTAGCTGTTTTGTTGTCGGTAGCGTTATTTACAGTACCTTTGTTATCGGTGAGGTTATTGGTAGCGGTTTTACCATCATCGAGGTTATTAACACCCTTTTTGGTATCAGTCAGGTTGTTAGTAGCTGTCTTGTCTTCTTTGAACTCATCGCGACGGTCGTTACTAGTAGTAGTATTTTTAGTAGTACTAGCTTGGACATCTGACTGGTTTCGCTGAGACGTATTGAAGTCGCGTGAGTCGCGGGTATTAGATACCTTGCTAACATCGCTAGTACTTAAATATGTGAAACTTACCGGCCCGCTGAAACCTTTAGCACTAGCACTAGTTCCAAGTGGGGAGTTGGAAGTTGTGGAGTTTGCCGAAGCATCAGTTTCGCCAGTTGCTACCGCAGCAGAGAGTTCTCGCACGCCAGTACCATTACCAGTAGCATTACCACCAGGCACGATCGAGAAGCCACCCTGAGATGTGCCTTCAAATTTGATCGATACCGCAGCCGCAGTCGAGCCAGTATTGGTAACAGGAACAGCTTGAGCTGCCAATGGGAAAAATGCCGAACCAGCAGCTAGAGCTAGTGAGAGTTTAGATTGAAAATTCATTAATTTTACTACTGCAATAGTCGCAGTGACTGGAGTATAATCTGGACACAAGTTTTAAATGAAGTCGGACTCGTCAACAACAATATTCAAGCATAGCGGTTGCCAGTTTATGACTCGATACCATTTGATTGATATTCAAGTTTGCGGGTTCTTTTTTTAGACAGCAAGATAGTTCGGAAAATAACGCCGTCTAGATTAGACAATAATACTTATTTCTAAATACCATACAAAACTAGGCTCGCTCCTTTCCAAATTAAGTTTGTTTATCTAAAAAATGCCGCTAACAGCAGTATTAAAAGATAGATTCAATCTAATTTTTAATATTTATCTTGATTGTAAAATTAATCACTTTTCGACAGATTTATATCGATCGGTCGATAGTGATAACTTTATTTGTTGAGATTTATTTTGAACAACTTCAATACAGCTATCATACGATTTCAATTGAAGTTTGACAATACCCAATCTGTAGTTTAAGCCATTGTGCCGATCGATCTCCGTCATACTTACACGATTTAGCCGTGTTAAATATCGTACATTTGCGCTAACAATCGTAACTAAATCGTCGATCTGTACGGTCAAAATGTGACGGCATATTGGTTCTGTTCGGCGCAATCTCGATACATGGTCTTAAAGACCGATTTTAAGTTTGCCAGTATTAATTTATACAATCTTTCTTGAGTGAAATTTTAAGTTATGTGGTTGCGATCGGATCGTGCGATCCCTGCAACTAAAAGTCGATCGGACAATTAATGTAAAAAGACGAGTGAATCCAAACTTGCTGGTTTCTAATTAAATGACGATCGAGCGACAAATTTATCGATCGCCCAGATCCGATCGGAGAAGTAATAAAATATAAAACTGGTAATTTTGTCAAGTTAATCTTTCCCTGACAATTTCTTCCCGATCGATCGAACAGAGGTGATGTGAGTCTGAAAAGGAAAATCGCTCGTGTCGAGCTGAGATTTGTGAAAGAGCAATCCGGCTATCTCCTATGTCTCCAAATAACTAGAGATTGTTCCACCTGAATATGCAAATGGCTAAATATTGAACTTCGCGGATAGAGAAGCTAGCAGACACACCCCTATCAGAAACATCCCCGACTGTCTTGTCTCGCTAAACCCTCGGCAAAGCCGCTACGGTGTATACACAAGTCTGTTGGACTTCGTTTTGAGATCTAAATCCCCCCTATCCCCCCTTAAAAAGGGGGGAACCGGACTCTTAGTCCCCCTTGAAAAGGGGGATTTCTAGGGTTTTCGCTTTTATCGAGAGATGTGTATACACGGTAGGGCAAAGCCGAGGAGCGCGAGCCGCTTCTTGAAGAAGTCGGGGATGTAGTGCGATGCTATCGATCGGTTGAATCGTTGGCGGAGCCTGTCTGAAGGACAATCGACGGTTGGGGGCGATAGTACTCCAGACAAGTGCGTAACATCTGCGGATCGAAAATAATCGGTAAAAAGTGAATGCTGTTGACTTCTTTAAAGTAAAACAGAATCGGTACGGGCTGCCAAAAAATCTGCCAATTTTCCCACTCACCATAGGGAAACGTCCGAATGATAGTGCTACCGCGATAGACATTGAGCGCAGTTGTCGTAAATTCTAATTTAATGATGGCTGTTTGGATTGCCAGAAACAAACCAAAGATCCCAATTGCCGCGCCTACCCACAATTGAAACGCTGCAATGGGGATTGCTACCGCCGTTAGCACGATCGGAATTGTGTAATTGGGTGCGAGTTCGACACTTTCAGGTAACTGAGTTGGTGCGGGGTTAGTTGTCACAGGCTCAAAATCTCGATTGCTATTTTCTTTCATTCTAAACCACCCCTCACACTCCGCACAGATCTGATGTTTCTACTCTAAAGCCCCCTTTCTAAGGGGGTTGGGGGATTTAGATCTCAAAACGTAGCAGTAGGTTTTTCGATACACCATCTCACCCCACCTGCATCTAATTCTCAAAACCATCCCGATCTGATGTGCGATCGAGTGAATAATAACCACAAGTAGGTAAGGATCGATTATGTAGTCTCGATCGCATCGAACGAGGATGAGCTAACACTAGCTCAATCTACCCTCTTCGATCGAGAATTTGAATATTTGCATAAAATTATCGACAGCCGTCTAAAAACTCCGTAATAAAGTTGGGTAAATGAGTAATTCGCCGTTTGACGAGGGACAAGCACCCGCTATTTCATCGTTTTACATCTATCTAGACAAACTGATTAATGCGTTTTCCACCAATCGGAAATATGCAATTTTAGCGTGCGCTGACATTAGTTTGTTCGCGATCTCGATCTGTACGGCGATTGGCTTGGAGTATGGGCTAGATCGGCTACCTGCGGAAATTTTACATTACAGTAATTTTGTCGTGTTAGAGATCGCCATTAAAATTGGATCGTTCTGGATATTTGGGATTTATCGCCAAATATTGCAATATACGGGTAGAGAATTTATCTTTACCATCGCTCAGGCGATAGCCACTAGTTGCTTGACAATTGCCGTTACCGATCGCTTATTTTTAGTTTCGACAATTCCGCTGTCAGTCATTCTTAGCGATGGGATGATTGCCTTAATACTAGCAATTACCTTCCGACTCTGCGTGCGCCTGACGCGGGGCAAAACCCACCAGATTAATAGATCCACGCCAGCGAAGACGAAAGTAATTATCTATGGAGCTGGCGGCGATGGGCGGTTACTCGCCCAGGCTTTAGCCAGAGAAAGTAGCAAAAAATTAATTGGTTTTGTCGATGATGCGGCTCATCTTCAAGGTCGAAATATTGGCGGGATTCGGGTCTACGCGCCCGCAGAACTGCTCAAACTCAAAGCTAGGATCGGATTTGAAGAAATTCTCCTTGCGATGCCCTCGATCGACACTCAACGCAAACGCGATCTCACTCAAAGACTCAAAATTCTCGGAGTACCTGTCAGAACCCTACCGAGTTTGACTGAAATGTTAAGCGATCGCGGCTCGATTATCCAAACTCCCGAAATCGATATTGAGGACTTATTGGGGCGTAAAGCCATCGCCGCGCGCCCGGAATTACTCCAACACGATATCACCGATCGAGTCGTATTAGTCACTGGGGGCGGTGGTTCGATCGGTTCGGAACTCTGCCGTCAAATTGCCAAGCAGCAGCCTAAAATGCTGATAATTTATGAGTTAAATGAGTTTGCGCTCTATCAAATGGACATGGAATTGGGCGAAAATTATCCCAACCTCATTAAAGTTGCCTGCTTGGGTTCGGTTACCGACGATCGATCGTTGACGCGAGTACTGAACAAATATCATGTCGATATTATCTATCATGCGGCGGCTTATAAGCATGTCCCGATCGTTGAAGCTAACCCGATCTCTGGCATGGTGAATAATATTAGTGGTACGCTAACTGCGGCTCGATGTGCGATCGATTGTGGCGTACCCAAATTCGTGCTAATTTCTACCGATAAAGCCGTGCGCCCGACGAATATTATGGGCGCAACTAAGCGCGTCGCGGAATTAGTACTCCAAGGTTTGGCAGATCTTTCCACTCACGTTACCTGTTTTACGATGGTACGATTTGGGAATGTTTTGGGTAGTAGCGGTTCTGTCGTTCCGCGATTTAGCGCGCAGATCCTGGCAGGGAAGCCGATTACCCTCACCCACGCAGATATTACGCGCTACTTTATGACGATTCCCGAAGCCGCGACGCTAGTAATTCAAGCTGGGGCGATGGCAAAAGGCGGCGAAGTTTTTCTGCTCGATATGGGCGAACCGATTAAAATTTACGATTTAGCCGCCCAGATGATTCGCTTATATGGTTTAGAACCCGAACGAGATATCAAAATTGAAGTTACTGGTTTGCGCCCTGGTGAGAAAATTTATGAGGAACTATTAATCGATTGCGATGCGGCTCTGGCTACGGGACATCCGAAGATTTTCTGCGCGCGCGAGGCAAAATTAGCCTGGAAAGAGCTAGAACCCCAACTCGCTAGTCTTTTGGATGCCGCCGCCGATTGTGAAGTGAATGCTTGTGTTGCTGTGCTGCACAATTTGGTGCCAGAATATCAACCGATGGGACAATATGCCAAGGTTAAATCTGAGGCTGTGGCGGTATCGGTAGCGGCATCGATTAGCAATAAGTTACGCAGATCTGAGGTTCACCAAGAGGGGAGGAAGAAGGTTGCTAGTGGTAGGGTATAACTTTAGGTAGGGAGTGTGGGGGGTGTGGGAGGATAAGGAGTAAATTTAGAAAATAAAGTGCAATTGTAAGTTTAAATCGGTAAGTTTTGGATCGATCGAGATCGATTGAATGAATTCTCGAAAATAGAACCGCCGCTCTGATTCAGATAAATCTAGCCAGAATTGGGGAATCGAAACGGTTAGAGCGAGGGATTGAAGATTTACTGGGGAAAATGCTGCCAATCGATTTTGCAAGGCAGATATTTCTGTTTTGAGTTTGTAGGTACGTAAATCGACAGTTTCGCGATCGAGAACGCCGGAATTAATTAGCTTTGGTAATTGCACGATCGCTTGTTGTTTATCGATAATATCTTGGGATATTTTGGCTTTAAATCCATCTAGATTGGGCATGTCGCTACGATCTACGGCAATCGGTAAATCCACACAAATTCGCTCGATCGCAGCTTTTAATACCCGATCGTAAGGAATAACTTTACACTGAGGATCGCGATCGCAATTAGTCGGACGCAGGTACAAATAGCCCTCGGTGCGACGTGGTGCTGAAACGCTAGTTACCGTCATCATGCGTCCGCAATTTTGACAATTTACCAACCCGGCTAGAGATCTCGGCGCGCTAGCAGTCCGAGCTGGCAATCGCCGATTGCGATGTAATAATCGATCGATCTGAGCTGCTTCATCTCGCGATAAAATTGCCGCGTGAGTGTCAGAAATTACCTCACCGTTGAGATATGCCGTATCGCCCCGATAAACGGGGTTAGAGAGCCACCTCAGCCCCGTAGAAGGAGCGATCTTTTTATGGTATTTCTGCTCTAAATAACGAACGGCACCCCTGAGCGAACCATAGATCGAAAAGCGATCGAAAAAATCTTTAACGATTGGTGCTGTCGATCGATCGATCGTATATTTATCTTTACTACGGCGATAGCCATAGGGAGCTTTCCCCGGCGGCGGTAGAGATTTCAATCGGTTGCGTGCGTGCCCTTGTCGCATTCGCCGACTGAGCCGATTTGACTGCATTCGATCGATTAGTTGCAACAGATTTAATTGTGGTTCGATCTCAGTTTCAGTGGTAATTAATTCGATCCCTAATTCTTGCAATTTAATTAAAACTTGCCGAATATCTCGTACCGAATCACCCAGTTCGTCCAATCGTCTGACTAATAAATAATCGCACCGCTGCTCCACACAATCTTGCCACAATCGATCGAGTTCGTCGCGTCGTCCCAAATCTTGGTAAATTCGATCGATCTCCCATCCCCAAATCTCTTCAGATGGCGGCTCTTCAATTAGCGGATCCGTGTAAATATAAGCAACAATTTTCACGATTGAGACTCTGGTTAAGATATTAGTTATTTAATTTACTTACTTCTTCCCCGCTCCCCGCTCTCAAGAATCTGTGGTTTCAATATAAGAGCTTAAAAATGTTGCTGCACCAGTAAATCGAGTAACGGGTTCACAATTTCCATCCCTCGCAGCAGCTCCCGCCAGCGAGTGGTAATTGCCCCAATCCCATCCCGTAATCCGGCGACACCGCCAGCGACGCAAGCAGTTGTATCGGTATCGTCGCCGAGGGCTACCGCCCTCTTAACCACCAGTTCGTAGCTAGATTGCGACATTACCATCCGCGCCGAACGCAAACAATCGATAACATATCCACCACCCCTACCATCTGGCTCGTCATCGGGACGAATCGCCCAATCTAGAATATCGAGAAATGATGGCTCGATCGTATAAATTTGCCGTAACTTTACAGTTGCTTGTTGCCAAGGATCGCTACTCTGCTCTAACATTCGTCTCGCCCACAGACAATATAAAGCACAACAGATCTGACAATAACTATCTCCATGCGTCACTCGCGATTGTAAATGCGCGTCTGCAACTAAAGATTCATCGCTACCTCGATGCCACAATACTAACGGCAAAACTCGCATCAGCGAACCATTGCCCCTGGCTTGGTTGCCTAAAGCTCCTGCTGCTAGTACTGGCATTCCCCTCGAAATCTCATGGACGACTCTAGCCGTATGAATGCCAACATCGAATACTTTACCATCGACTGCCATATAGCCGCGATCGTACCAGTCTACCAATCGCCGCCCCAAATCGTCAGGATCTAGACAATTACAATCGAGCAAGGATGCCAATAAACATAGAGCTTGGGCACCATCATCAGACCAGGTACCGATTGGTGTCGTCCGATGCGATCTTGCGAACCCAATTGGCGGTTCCATCTCAATTTGCGCCAGGGGCGGAATCTCTTTAGCAGCATGGAATTCATAAGGTACGCCCAGCGCATCGCCAACGAGTAATCCTATCAGTCCGCCAGTAATGCGATCTGCTTTAGTTAGCATAATTTAGAAATATTGAGACGGCAACGTTATTTACGCCTAAAAATACTAGTCCGCGAAGGCGGACTTTGCATCACTAGCGGCGGTTTCAACCGCTGAATAATTGACTGAATTGTATTGTTACGCCTGTTACTATTTTACTCAATCTATACCCAAATAAGCTTCAATTACGCGCCGATCGTTTTGAACTGTATTGGGCGTTCCATCGACGAGATTGGT
>NZ_JANPLS010000145.1:0-10688 GCF_031422475.1 Chamaesiphon sp. VAR_48_metabat_403 | reverse complement strand
ACTCAATCGCCAAAATTAACGTTTGAGTAAGAACAGATCTGAGCCGCAATCTTGAAGTAGATTGAAAGCCGATTCAAACTGACAATCCGAGCGATTCAGTTGCTGGTGGGGAATGTGAGATAATTAAATTGAGGAGCCAATGCTCCACAGCAAAAGCTACATTAGTGAATAATTTACTACAGAATGCCCACAGCGATCGCCGCCTCAAATAATATTAGTGCCTTCCCCCTCAGTGCGGTGGTGGGACAAGAAGCAATTAAATCAGCACTGCTGTTAGCGGCGGTCGATCCAAATTTGGGTGGAGTCGCGATCGCAGGCGGTCGCGGTAAGGCTAAATCGGTGATGGCACGGGCGATTCACTCGCTATTGCCACCGATTGAAATTACAGTGGGTGGGGTGAGTAATTGCGATCCGAATGCTCCGAGTGAGTGGGACGATAAATTATTAGAGTTACGATCGGCAGATCCCGATTTAGAAATACCCACTGCCATAATTCCGGCTCCATTCGTCCAAATTCCCTTAGGTGTAACCGAAGATCGGCTGTTGGGTTCGGTCGATTTAGATAAATCGGTGCAGTCCGGATCTTCAGTATTTCAGCCAGGATTACTCGCACAAGCTCATCGCGGCGTATTATACATTGACGAAATCAATCTCCTCGACGACCAAATTTCTAATCTGTTACTGAGTGTCTTGACCGACGGACGCAATCAGATCGAACGCGAAGGCATTAGCTTTCAACATCCCTGCAAACCGCTGCTGATTGCCACCTACAATCCTGAAGAAGGCTCGTTGAGAGAACATTTGCTCGATCGAATTGCCATTTCACTTTCGGCTGATGGTGCGCTGGAAATCGACCAACGGGTCGAAGCTGTCGGACAAGCAATATCTTATGCATCTTCGCCCCAAACTTTTCTCGCTCAATATACCGAAGAAGTCGATAATCTCAGAACGCAGATTTTACTAGCGCGGGAATGGCTCAAAGATGTCCAGATTACTACCGAACAGATTTTGTACCTGGTTACCGAAGCTCTACGCGGCGGCGTAATGGGACATCGTGCCGAATTATTTGCCGTACGCGTTGCTAAAGCGGCAGCAGCTCTGGAAGGACGCACGAATGTTAATGCTGACGACTTGCGCCGAGCGGTAGAACTCGTCATCGTCCCCCGCGCGACGGTAATTCAAACCCCTCCAGACGAAAATCCCCCACCGCCGCCACCGCCACCGCAACAACCTCAAGACCAATCCGAGCAAGAGCAAGACGAACAAGAGGAAGAGAATGAAGATGACGAGCCGGAAAATGAAGACCAACCAGAAGAACCACCGAATATTCCTGAAGAATTTGTCTTCGATATCGAAGGCGTAATTTTAGACGACACCATCCTGGCTTTTGCCCAAACCGCCCAACAAAAACAGGGTAAATCTGGCAGCCGGAGCATGGTATTTTCTGAAGACAGGGGGAGGTACGTTAAACCCATTTTACCCAAAGGCAAAGTCCGCAGAATCGCCGTAGATGCGACGCTCAGAGCCGCAGCACCCTATCAAAAATCGCGTCGCTTGCGTCAGCCCGATCGCAAAGTCATCGTCGAGCAGGGCGATATTCGCGGTAAAAAATTAGCCCGTCGATCGGGTGCCCTGGTAATATTTGTCGTAGATGCATCGGGTTCGATGGCTCTCAATCGGATGCAGTCGGCTAAAGGTGCTGTCATGCGCCTGCTCACTGAAGCATATCAAAATCGCGACCAAGTATCGTTAATTCCCTTCCGAGGCGAGCAAGCCGAGGTATTATTACCACCAACGAGATCGATCGCAATGGCAAAACGCCGCCTCGAACGCCTCGCCTGTGGTGGTGGTTCCCCATTAGCTCATGGTTTGACTCAAGCTGTGCGGGTGGGTGTCAACGCTCAAAGTTCCGGCGATATCGGACAAGTGGTAATCGTCGCCATTACCGACGGACGCGGAAATGTCCCGTTAGCACGTTCTTTAGGCGACACGATCGATCCCGATAATAAGCCAGATATCAAGCAAGAATTACTAGATATCGCCTCGCGAATTCGGGCAATTGGGATTAAATTATTAGTAATCGATACCGAAAATAAATTTATTTCGACAGGTTTTGCCAAAGAATTAGCCAAGCAAGCTAATGGTAAATACCATCATCTCCCCAAAGCTACCGAACAAGCGATCGCCGCTACAGCCATGAGTGCGATCGGCGATATGCGATAATTTGGTTGCAGTTTGTAATATGAATATTTTTCACATTACAACTCCTGCTAAAGTAATGTCAGTTCGGGATAAGGAGATCGCTCAAAGATGATTAGCTTCGTTTGGGCACCACCTGGGGATGAATCCCCAGGCTAACAGATTAAGTCCACTTCAGTGGACTGTTAGATTCTTTAGTCCACTTTAGTGGACTTTAGCTGCTAGCCCGCACTTTAGTCGCGGGTGGGTAATGAGCAAAGCTAATTTAAATATTTATTCTAAATTTATGCCATCTTCCCCTCCCGAAACCTCGCTCAAGCCGCTGCTAAAATGGGCTGGAGGAAAACGATGGCTGATACCTAAATTGCTAGAACTATGGCAGCCAAACGATCGTTGTCGTCTGGTAGAACCTTTTATGGGGAGTTTATCGGTAGCCTTAGGGTTAAAACCGAATCGCGCGCTACTTAATGATGCAAATATCCATCTAGTAAATCTTTATCATCATCTACAAAAAGGATTAGTAGTAAATATCGAGATGAAAAACGATCGCGACTTCTACTATGAAATGCGATCGCGATTCAATCAACTCACTCAAATCAGAAAATCTGATACTAGCGAAGCTGCCCAAATTTTTTACTATCTCAATCGTACCGGATTTAATGGGCTATCTCGGTTTAATAATAGTGGCGAATTTAACGTTCCCTTCGGCAGCTATAAAACTATTAACTATGCGATCGACTTTAGTAATTATCAAGCCGTACTGCAAGCCTGGGAAATTACCGTTGGTGATTTTGAATGCTTACAATTAGAGTCAGATGATTTTATTTACGCAGATCCGCCTTACGATGTGCAATTTACTAAATATAGTCAAGATGACTTTAAATGGGAAGATCAAATCCGGTTGACTCAATGGCTGGCAAAACATCCTGGTAAAATTGTCTTGTCTAATCAAGCAACCGATCGAATTGTCGATCTTTACCAAAATTTTGGGTTTACTATCGATATAGTAGATGCACCCAGACGCATCTCTTGTAATGGCGATCGTCGTTCCGCCAAAGAAGTCATTGCGTATAAGGGTTTTTGAATCGATCGATATGACCGATCTATAAAATCTGTTAAAGTAGAATGTTGAATTTATCGATCGTGACTACTGCTTTAAGTGAGATCGGTAACAAACATAAATTGGTTAAAGATGAAAATTATTTAGATGGATTATTCAAATATTGAGATTGAAGTTAAAAACATTCCCCGAATAGAAAGTCTAGGTGATGGACGATGCTATAGAAAATATTTTTACCAATTTGTAAATACATTACCAGCTCAAAATCGGCTGAATTTACAAGCAAAAGAATTAGACTATAAATTCACTTACTCAAAAGAAGAGTATGATTTGGCTGAAGATGGTGATGTCTATGCACTGGTAAGTGTAGAACGCTTAAACGATCTGGCTGCAATATTTATAGTGTCAACAGAAGAACCAGAAGAAGATGCTATTTTTATTTATGGACTAATATCTTTACCTCGTAAAATAGAGACTATTTTTGGCATTATAGAATCTATTCAAGGAGATTCGAGAAACATGTGGATTAAAAGTTACATAAGGTAAGGTGGGCATTGCCCACCACTATTTCAAGCTTCCGATCGCTGAGAAAATAGTCCTAAAACTGGGCCGAGAACCGCACCAAATACAAAGCCGCCTGCGTGTGCCCAATAGGCAACACCGCCATTTTCCATGCCAACATTAGTACGCGCACCGAGCGTCGCAAAGCTATATAAAGCTTGTTGAAAAAACCAGATACCTAGATAAAAATAAGCCGGAATTCTCGTAAAGAATGGAAAAATTCCGATCGGAATTACCGTTTTGACACTGACATTGGGAAAGCGAATGATATAAGCTCCCATTACACCTGCGATCGCACCACTAGCACCGAGTGAGGGTACCTGCGAACCTTGACTGAAAAACCACTGTGCTAAACCAGCAAGTACGCCACAAGTTAGATAAAAGAATAAGAATTTTAAATGTCCTAATTGGTCTTCGACATTATTACCAAAGATCCATAAAAACAACATATTACCAGCGATATGTGCAAAACCGCCGTGGAGAAATTGAGATGTAATTAGAGTCAATATTTCAGGTGGTTCGCCGCCGCGTAAAAGTGGATAAGGAGTCCCGGCAAACGTGGCTGTAAGCTGCTGAGGGACGATCGCCCATTGATAGAAAAAGTTGGTTAAACCATTCTCGGCGAAGCTTAATTCGTAGATAAAGACTAGAACGTTAATTGCAATTAACGAATAGGTGACAAACGGCGTGATTCTAGTGGGATTTTCATCATCGATTGGAAACATATAATGTCAGGGGATAGGGGATAAAAAATATCGAGCGAGCGAGCGAAAGGATGTAATCGAAAACTACCAATAATTTAACATCTATGTCATCTATCCATTGACGATGGGGCTGTGGGCAAAACTACCGCCACGCCGCTAAATTCGAGCCTCTTTATTTACCCCCAGCCCACTTCAGGCGATCTGGTTAACCAGCGACTAAAACATAAATTGCGCCGACTACTGTCGCACCGCCACCGATCCGAAATAGCAGTTGTTGGAGTTTGGGCTGGTAACGATCTATTCCTAATCCGATCGCAATTCCGGCGACATGTAATAAGGTAGTCGAAATAATAAACCCAAACCCATAAGCTAACCCCGATCCGGTTTCGGGCATTTCGGCTCCATGTGCGTAGCCGTGAAAAATGGCAAGCACCCCAACAATTCCCGCGCTCAGAGCTAGTGGGAGCCTAACGGCAAATAATAGCAACATCCCCAAGATAAAATCGGAAGCGACAATCCCCTGCTCGATACCGGGTAGCGGTAACCCAAAATGCCCCAGGACGCTGCTACCAATCATCGCGGTGATAAATGCACACGGAACCAGCCAGAGTGCCTTCCCGCCCATCTGAGCCGCCCACAAACCGACAGCCAACATCGCCAAGATATGGTCTAAACCATCGATCGGGTGTTCTAGTCCGTGCCAAAATCCAGTTACATCGCCAACCCCGGTATGGGCACTAGCTATCTTGGGAATCCAGAGCGAGATCGCGATCGCACCAGCTAAATACTGCCAAAATTGATTTTTTTTCATCTTGCTTGAAGATTCCTAAATTATCAATTAATTTAACACCAAGATGGCTAGATGCTGGATGTCTGTTACGTTACAAAACATTAATCCTCATCGATATTTTCAACCTCAGTCTCGGCGGGGAGTGCGGCGACGATCGCATCAATTACCCGCGCCACTTGAATAATCTCCATCCCGACATCGGGGAAAATCTGATGTCCTTTGGGGACAATTGCCCGTTTAAAGCCTAATTTAGCTGCTTCCTTCAGGCGTAATTCTAACTGTGATACTTGGCGAACCTGTCCGCCCAAGCCAACTTCACCGATGAGAATTGTAAAAGGAGCAATGACTCGATCGCGAAAACTAGCAACGATCGCGATCGCAATCCCCAGATCTACTGCGGGTTCCGAGACATTTAGCCCCCCGGCTGAAGCCACATAAGCATCCAACTTCGAGAGCGGAATCCCGACTCGTTTTTCTAGTACTGCGAGAATTTGTGTCAACCGATTTTGGTCGATGCCTGTACCCGCTCGCCTAGGCGATGGATAACTCGTCGGACTTACCAACGCTTGCAACTCGACAACAATCGGTCTAGTACCCTCACAAGCGACGACAATTGATGAACCTGGAGCCATGCCCTGACGATCGCCCAGGAACAGCTCAGACGGGTTGTCAACCTCTCTCAACCCCCGATCGACCATTTCAAACACTCCCACCTCGTGGGTGGCTCCAAAGCGATTTTTGGTCGATCTCAGCAGACGATGAGAGGCAAACCTGTCGCCTTCAAAATAAAGTACGGTATCGACCAAATGTTCTAAAACTTTCGGCCCCGCGATCGCGCCTTCTTTAGTCACATGTCCGACAATTAGGAGGGTAATATCTTCCCGTTTAGCGACTTTCATCAACGCTGCCGTACATTCTCGCACCTGCGCCACCGATCCGGCTGCCGATGTCAGCGCGGGAAAATACACCGTTTGGATACTATCGATCACCGCGACATGTGGTCTTAATGATTCTAACTCTCTGAGGATTTCTTCTAGATCTGTCTCGGCTTGGACGTATAAATTTGCGCCATCGGCAATTGTTAAGGGTTTTGCTCCTTCAGTTTCCGTACTTTCTTCGCCCTCTACTTCGCCCTTGGTTCCTTCTACTCCCAAGCGTGAAGCCCTAAGTTTGACTTGTTTGCCCGATTCTTCTCCACAGACATACAACACCCGATAATGCTTAGACATCAAATTGGCAGTTTGGAGCAATAGAGTAGATTTACCAATTCCCGGATCGCCACCAATTAATACTAGCGAACCCGGTACGATGCCACCGCCCAAAACTCGATCTAGTTCGCCAAAACCAGAGCACCACCGTTCTTCTTCCCCATCGACAATTTGGGGAAAAGTCAGTGCCGCCAGGGGATGTGGAGCCTCGTTCGATCGACCGTTAGCACTTTTGGCACCAAGTCCCCTCGCAGCAGATGGAGGTGCTTGTTCGATCAGCGAACCATAAGTATTACAGATCGGGCATTTTCCATACCATTGCGGGGATGTCGATCCGCATTCATTACAAACGTATGTCGTACGCGGCTGTTTTGCCATCTTAGATTAGGTATTAGGTATTAGGTGTTAGGTCTGAGGGGACTGGTGGGAATAGAGACATAAACTCTACTTCCAGAACAATTTACCCGTGGAGGCAGGCAGCGCATGGAGATGAGTTGTTGAAAAATATTAAGGGTTTTGAAGCGGAGAATGACGCAATTCTGATTTCTGAAGGGGTTTGACTGCACCAATTTAGTTGAAATTAATGATAATCTTAATCTTAGGATGTTAAAAGTTAACGTTAAAAAAATTACCACTATACGATAGGAGCTTTGATAAGCTTGGAAAATCATAAGGAAACTATTCTAGTCGTTGATGATGAGGCTAGCATCCGTCGCATTTTGGAAACTCGCCTCTCCATGATTGGCTACGATGTAGTTACAGCGGCTGATGGGGAAGAAGCCCTCGAAATTTTTCGCGAAACATGTCCCGATCTCGTCGTACTCGATGTGATGATGCCCAAGCTCGATGGCTACGGGGTTTGTCAGGAGTTACGCAAAGAATCGGATGTCCCGATTATTATGCTGACAGCGTTGGGCGATGTTGCCGATCGCATTACCGGGCTAGAATTGGGTGCGGATGACTATGTAGTCAAGCCCTTTTCTCCTAAGGAATTGGAAGCGCGGATTCGATCGGTATTGCGCCGTGTCGATAAAAATGGACTCAATGGAATTCCTAGTTCCGGCGTGATCCAGATTGCCACGATCAAGATCGACACTAATAAACGTCAAGTTTATAAATCTGACGAACGGATTCGGTTGACTGGGATGGAGTTTAGTCTACTCGAATTGCTAGTCAGCAGATCGGGCGAAGCCTTCTCGCGATCGGAAATCCTCCAAGAAGTCTGGGGCTATACTCCCGAACGCCATGTGGATACTAGAGTCGTGGATGTCCATATTTCTCGACTGCGCGCCAAATTAGAAGAAGATCCCAGCAATCCCGAACTAATTCTCACTGCTAGAGGTACGGGTTATTTGTTTCAACGGATCATCGAGCCTGACGAGCTTTAGGCGTTAGGCGTTAGGTTTTAGGCTGAGAACATAGATTTAGGGTGGGCGGTGCCTGCCCTAAAATTTTAGGTATCTATAAATATACTAACATCTTTCAACAGTACAAAAAAACTAGTAATAATATCTTCACAGCTTAGGCACAGCCGAAACAGACTGGTATTTTATTAAATTGCAAGCCTTACTCCTAGAGCACTATCCACTATCCACTATTCACTGGTAGCTTTGTTTTGATGCAAGATGTGAGAATACATGAAAACAGATAATAACCGCATCGTGCGACTCGTGCCGATTATTGCCGGGAGCATCGCTGGAACATTGTTAATGTTAAATCGGGTACTGACCCCAGAATTAACCGACTCACAGGCGAGATCGGATGCAGTGGGCGTAGTTTTAACGGCGGTATTAATTTTAACCGGGCTGCTTTGGCAGCAAGTTCAACCCAGAAAACCCGATAGTGTCGTGTTAGAGGGAACAGAAGGATTCGAGCTATTATCAACCTTACCAGATGACCTCAAAACAGAATTAGCTTGGGCATCACATTTAATACTGACAAATACAGTAACCCGATCGATCGTCATTTATTACCAGGGGCGAGTATTACTCAGACGGGGAATTTTAGCACCCAAAGCTGAAGTTACCCCCGGTGCGATTCTCGATCGGGTTTTAACCAAACAAAAAGCCATCTATCTAGTCGATACCAAAGTTTATCCAGGTAGAATTGAATTCGACTATTTACCCCCCAACACTCAAGGCATCATTTGTCAGCCATTAGGTACCGATCGCGCGATGATTTTGGGTGCAAATGCCCCCCGCAGTTACACCAAGCAAGATGAAGCTTGGATCGAGGGAATTGCTAATAAATTGACAAATAGCCTAGATTTGGCACGATTCGATCGTGACGATTTGGCAAATCCCGACGATCGAAACCGAGCGATCTGACCTTTTTAATTTATCTAAAACGATCGATTTAGATATTTTTTTTAGCGAGAATAGTAATTATGCCAAATTTTAAGTGCATAATGAAATTATCATCTAGCTAATTACGATCGTGGCTAAAACCAAATTAGAATCTGCCCCTAAAGCCCCTAAAAATACTGCAGCCAAGTCAGATACTGCCCCCGTCAAAGCCGAAAAATCGGTAAAAGAACCTGCACAAACAGAAGCTCCAACTGAAGTTATCCCTGCCGAAACCCGGCTCGTAGGTAAGGCTCTGCTTCAAAAAGTCAAAGAACTTTCACATCTTGCCAAACGCGAAACAGCCAAGCAATGCGGCTATGTGAAAACTTCTACCAAAGGTGGCACTCGTACCGATCTATCGGGCTTTTATGATGCCGTGCTCGCTGCTAAAGGTGTCAAATTAGATGAGACTAGTAGAGACACTCGCGGCAAAGTCGCCACTTATAAAGCTACCGTCCATAAAAATGGTCAGTTGCTAATTGGCTCTGCTTACACCAAAGACATGGGTTTGAAAGAAGGCGATGTCTTTACTATTAAGCTCGGCTACAAGCACATCCATTTAATTCAGGAGAATTAATCGGTTCGAGCTAGAGAATTGTCAGCTCGATCGTAGTTAACTAACATCGATCGAGCATCTGCTCTGGCTTGTTGTCTGACACTTTCAGGCTCCACAACTTCGCAATCTTTGCCATAAGCACGAATTTCTCGCAGCAGCCAAAAAGGATTAGAAATTCTCCGCCATACTCATCGCACATCGTCACAGATTTCTTCTCGATCGTCTACACCTTGTCTGAATTCGTAAGCTTTTATTAGCCCTCCATAAAAGTATAATTTCACCATTAAAGAATCCAAACCCAGATCCCGCCATGCACAACTAATCGGCAGGATCGCGACTTCTTGTTGAGCGATCGCGACAATTAGCCCGGAAATACTAGGTTCTTTGCCCCATAATGTTTAGAGATCGCGGGCGATCGCTTCTAGCCGATCTCATGATAGGATTGCTGAACGATCGCGATCTTAATTTAAAGATTTTTAAAATAAAAATGGCTGAATTTATTAAAGACGAATCAGAATTTGAATCGCGGTTAGCAACAGCAAAGGTGTTAGTCGTAGATTGTACGGCGACTTGGTGCGGTCCCTGTAAATTAGTAGCACCATTAATCGATCGATTAGCCGTAGAATATCGCGATCGGGCTGAAATCTGTAAGCTAGATGTCGAGCCAAATCGAGACTTAGCTAAGAAATTAGGAATCAGAAATATTCCGGCTGTGATCTTCTTTAAAGCAGGTGAAAAAATTGAAACGATCGTCGGAGTTAAATCCTACGAAGAGTTTAGTCTAGCTGTAGAAAAGTTACTAACATAATCCGGGTTAAGAAAACTTACTTTTGCCAATCGGTGCTTAACCCTGGCAAATGGTGGACTACAGCACCAGCGTGTTGCCCACACTCCAAGATTAAGTTTTCGATCGATCGATCCGCAATAGCCATACCATTAAGACCACTACCCCAATTTGCAGCGCGAGATTGGGGATAGTTGCTTCTAAATCCCTGCCAGCGAGCAGCTTAAAAAAGAATACTACCCCACCAATCGCCCCAGAAATCCCACAACTGACATACACAAACTGGCGTAAGCCTCGAAATGGGGATTTGGCTTCCGCCTGGAGCCGATGCCACAGTTCGGGATCGATCGATTCAGGTCTTTGTTTTGGCTGTATTTCTGTCATTTTAGGCTTGATGCCATCTATAATAATTGGTTGGGTAGATTAATTTTACCCGATCCTGCCGATGTGGCTCAGTGGTAGAGTAGTTGATTCGTAATCA